>JBBSKK010000116.1:0-7983 GCA_038256395.1 Cytophagales bacterium
AAAAATATTGAGATAAATAATCAAACGCCCGGTCGGCCATTTTCCGGTAAGAGGGATTAGGGAAAAGGCGGTGGGCCATCGAAAAGGTCCACAAAATGCGGCCGTTCACCACCACCGAGCGTGGGGCATCCGGGACGGGAACATTATCGAAGGTCACCGTTCCGTAGAAGCCGCCGCGTTCGTGGTCGGGCGCGTACTTTTCCCAATAACTCAGGATGCGGAAAAGTTCGGATTTAAAGGCGTCGGCAGTAAAGTGGTCAGGCATTGCTGGGCGATTTTGGTTTCAAATAAGAAGTAGGCCCTGACAAAAAAATACTCGACGGGAAAATGGTGCTGGGATTACCTGTGTTTCATCCTATTGTACGCTCGCCAAAAACGCCATCGTATCCACGCTGTCGGCGAAATCCGCCAAACCGGGCGATTGCGCCTGGCCGAAAGGAACGGCACCGGGAAGTTTTTCGGGATCGGCAACGATGCACTGAATCTTTTCCTTTTGAGCGTCGAGTTCTGTAGTTAGTTGCGGAAGTGATTGGTAGGTTTCGTAATATACCACGCTCAGCGGCGACACCATGGCCACGCTTTCGGTAAACATCAGGAAGCCGTTGTCATAGTGCGGCGTTCCGTTGACGAGCAGGATGGAGCGGTTGTATTCGTAGTTATTGAAGAACTTGTGGTGGTTGGCGTAGAAGTCGCGCTGGTTCTCCAGTACTTCGTACACCTTGGAAAAATCGTATCCCGGTGGGACGTATAGCTTGGAGACGTTACGGCATCCCAGGCCGAAATAGCGCAGAATATCTTCGCTCAGCCCTGCTAAATCTTCTCCGGATTCCTGCCCATCCAAAACTGCCACGGCGGTGCGGTTCTTGCGGATGATGTGGGGTTTTTGGGCAAAATAATATTCAAAATAACGGGCCGTATTGTCGCTTCCGGTGGCAATATAGGCGTCGGCTTCGTTGATGCGCTCTACGATTTGAATCATATCTTCGAAAGCTGGTTCAAGCTCCTTCAAAGTTTCCAGCACGAAGAGCATGAGCGGCGTATCGTCCTTGCTGAGCTTGGCCAAAAGCTTGTGTCCGCTTAGTAGTACGCATAAAGCATCATGAAAGCCTACGGCGGGGACATTTCCCGCCATCACTACGCCAATCTTTTTTTTGGTGTTTATCTCCTTGTATTTATCTAAAAACCGGGTAAGCTTGTCAAAATCGAGGTATTTTTCGGCGATTTTTTCGAGAGAAAGCAGCGAATTTTCCGGAACGAACCAGCCATTTCTGGCCCGCGCCATTCGCGCTACCTCCTTCAACTCTATCGAATTTGTAGGGTTTAGTAGATATTCACCTAATTGTGCAAACGCTTTTATTCGAGTTTTTCTGTCAATCATGCTAAATATTATCTGGATTGTTCAAGGAACACAGAATTTTAATGGCATTCTAATGGGTGGGAAACTAAAAATAATTATATTTGTTGGTTCCAATTAGAGAAGGTCGAACAAATATAAACAATCCGACGAGCATGGCTATAATGATCACCGATGAATGCATCAACTGCGGTGCCTGCGAACCCGAATGCCCCAACACCGCCATCTACGAAGGCGGCGTGGAATGGGCCTGGGGCGACGGCACGAGCCTCGAAGACGTCGATTTCGGCGATGGCACCGTGGTGAGCGGTAAAGAAAAACAAATCCCAGTATCTGACGAATTCTACTATATAGTATCCGACAAGTGTACCGAGTGCATGGGCTTCCACGAAGAGCCGCAGTGCGCGGCGGTATGTCCCGTGGACTGCTGCGTACCCGATCCCGAACACGTAGAAGAGGAGGATACGTTGCTGGCTAAGAAAGCCTGGATGCACGACGAATAAAGCCGCTTAACTTACTGATTTTGAAAAGACCCATGTTTCATGGGCCTTTTTTTTGTGCCGACAGTTTTGCCGTTGACTATGACATTTTTGTGAATATAACTACAAAAAGATTAATTTGTACTATTATATATAATTTGGAGTTTTGTAGATTTTGCCAAATTAAATAAAATTAGATTTGATCTTTTAAATATTATCATAGCAGCTAAATATTATAATTTTCTATGAATTTTACAATTATTATATAATTATACGACGGACATGGTTTGATCTTATTCTTTAATAGTCAATATTTGCCATATCGAAAGGTAGTTCTTCTCTAAACAACCAAACAAAATAAAATTATGAAGAAAGTGTATTTAACGGTATTATCTGCCATGATCCCATTTTTGGGTTTTGCTAATGGCGACGGTCCGGGGGACGATGACAAGAAGAAGCCCGCCACCGAGGAAGTAAAGAAAGTAGAAGGTACCAAAAAGACGACCGAAGCCAAGGCCGACGACGATACCAAAAGCCCCTTCACTTTCTCCGGCTACCTGGATTCTTACTACATCGGCAACTTCAACCGCCCACAATCGCGCTCCAACTCGGGTGTCGCCAACGCCCGCGCGTTCGATATCACCTCCGGCCAATTCCAGTTGGGTTTGGTGCAGACCAAAATGACCTACGCCAACGACAAATCCGAAGCGGTGGTGGATTTGACTTTCGGCCCCAACGCCGACCTCGGCAATTACGGCAATCTGGTGAGCGTTCTGAACCCCGACTACACGGGCATGGCCCTGGCGATCAAGCAGGCCTACTTTACCTACAACTTCACGGATAAGTTTTCGATGACGGCCGGACAGTTCGGTACGCACATCGGTTACGAGGTGATCGACGCGCCGGTTAACTTCAACTACTCCCTCTCGAACCTGTTCAACAACGGCCCCTTCTACCATACCGGCCTGAAAGGCACCTACGCTTTCTCCGACCGCGCGTCGTTGATGCTGGGACTGGTTAACAACGTGGATGGCCTGGGCGACAACAACCGTCAAAAGGGCTTCATCAGCCAGTTGTACTTTGCCCCCGTCGAGAATTGGGGAGTTTATCTGAACTACATGGGCAGCAACGAAGCCAGCGAAGATGTTCCCGGCGTACCCCAGGATAAAGCCTTTTACAGTATTTTCGACCTGACAACCAGCTACCAGATTACCGAGAAATTCCTCCTGGGCTTGAACGCAGCCTACGGCTCCCAGAAAGGCGACTTCCAGGGTGGCGGCGGCCCTTCCGAGGCGCAAACATGGGGCGGTGTGGCTATTTATGCCAATACCGCTATTACTGATGGCTTTGGAATTGGTGTTCGCTACGAGAATTTCAACAACACCAATGGCCCAAGGGGCCTGGTGAACAGCAACGGCGTGGGTACCAAGGTCAACTCCTTCACCCTCACGGGCAACTTCACATTGGCCGATGGCCACGTGCTGTTGAAGCCCGAACTTCGCATCGACAGCTACCCCAAGTTGAGTGGTTCGGGCGAAATCCAGCAGTTTGAGAACGACAAGGGTAACTTTACCAACAACAGCCAAACCACGCTGGGCATGGCCTTTATCTACGCGTTCTAATTTTGATTTGATAACCAATCAAAGCTTTTCTGCCAAAGCCAGCACCGAATTTTCGGAGCTGGCTTTGGCGAAATCTACACATCGAAAAATCTTTTTTACAGTAATTTCTAACCAAAAACTATTTGCGCCGCATGCAAAAACCAAACTACGTTCCCCTGCTGATTCTTTTGGCGATCAGCCTGTTGGCGGTATTTATGCCCGCCGTTCCTACCACCATCATCACCGATGGGCTCGATTCGGGCGACATCGCCTGGATGCTCGTTGCCTCCGCGATGGTTCTGCTCATGACGCCTGGCCTGGCCTATTTTTACGGCGGAATGGTCAACAACAAGAACGTGATTTCCACGATGTTACAAAGCTTCATCGCCATGGGCGTCATCAGTATTCTCTGGGTGGTAGTTGGCTTCAGCCTCGCTTTCGGTGAGTCGCTGGGCGGCTTCATCGGAAATCCAATGACCTACTTTATGTTCAGTGGGGTGCTGGAAAGCGCGCCCTGGTCCCTGGCTCCAACTATCCCGCTGGCACTTTTTGCCTTTTTTCAGTTGAAGTTCGCGGTCATTACCCCCGCCTTGGTGACGGGTTCGATGGCCGAGCGCGTCAATTTCCGCTCTTATGTGCTTTTCATCGTGCTGTTTAGCGTATTCGTGTACGCCCCGCTGGCGCACTGGACCTGGCATCCCGAAGGTTTGCTTTTCAAAATGGGCGTACTCGACTTTGCGGGTGGCACCGTCGTACATATGTCGGCGGGCTGGGCGGCTTTGGCGGGAGCCTTGTACCTCAAGCGTCGTAAGTCGCACGTCGAGGCGAGCATTTTGCCGCCCGCTAATATTCCTTTCGTGCTTTTGGGTACGGGTTTGCTGTGGTTTGGCTGGTTTGGCTTCAACGCGGGTTCGGCGGTGAGTGCGGGTGCTTTGGCCGTTTCAGCTTTTGCTACTACCAACACGGCGGCGGGCGCGGCGGGCATTGCCTGGATCTTGTTCGATGTGGCGCGGGGCAAGAAGGTTTCCGCTCTCGGTTTTTGTATCGGTGCGGTCGTTGGTTTGGTAGCCATCACCCCAGCGGCGGGTTTTGTCACAATCCCCGTTTCCATTTTCGTGGGCGTCGTGGCTTCCATGACGAGCAACTACATCGCCCATCTGCGCACCAAGTCCACCCTGGACGACACGCTGGACGTATTTCCCTGCCACGGCGTGGGCGGCATGGTCGGCATGATCATGACCGGAATCTTTGCCAACAGCGGCGTGAACAGCGGCGTGGTCGATCAGGGCCTGGCCTACGGCGAAACTACGTTGTTTTTCAACCACATAATCGCCCTGGTGCTGGTTTCAGCCTTTGCCTTCGGGATGTCCTTTGCCCTGATGAAAGTGGTCGACCTCATTCTGCCACTGCGCGTCTCGGAAGACGATGAGCGCGTTGGTCTGGACATTAGCCAGCACGACGAATTTTTGGTAGAAGCCTAAAACGAGAATTCTTGCCAACGAAAAAAGCCACAGACTTCTGTGGCTTTTTTCGTTGGTTATAGAAAAAAATGCTTCGTCAGTGCGCGACTTCTACCATCTCATCTACTTCATAGACCTCCACCAAGCCGCCCTCGCCAATTTTTGACAAGAAAACTTCCTTGGTTTCATTGATGAGCAAAGGATCGTAGCGGGCATTAATGCGCACGTAGTTTTCGGTAAAGCCCTGCATCAGGCCATCCTGCACGTCGTCCTCGAAAAGAGCGGTGTGGGTAGTGCCCAACTGCGATTCGTAAAACGCCCGTTTTTTCTTTTCCGACAGAATGTGCAGCATTCGCGAACGTTCGGCTCGTTCTTTTTTGAGAACTACGGGCCGAATTTTCAGCGCTTCGGTATTGGGTCTTTCCGAATAGGTGAAAACGTGGAGGTAGGAAATGTCCAGTGTATTTAAAAACTCGTAGGTGGCCAAAAACTCTTCCGGCGTTTCGCCCGGATGGCCCACGATCACGTCCACGCCGATGCAGCAGTCGGGCATTAGGGAATTAATTTTCTCGACCCGCTCTTGGTACAGTTCTCGGCGGTAGCGGCGGCGCATTAGGCCAAGAATCTTGTTGGAACCCGATTGCAGGGGAATGTGAAAATGCGGCACGAAGCGGCGTGACCCGGCCACGAACTCAATGATTTCATCAGTCAGCAGATTTGGTTCGATGGAAGAAATGCGGAAGCGTTCGATACCTTCGACCTCGTCCAGGGCTTTGATCAATTCCAGGAAATTCGTTTGCCGCGCACCGTTTTGAATACCAAAATCTCCGATGTTGACGCCAGTCAGGACGATTTCCTTCACCCCTCGGTCGGCAATCTCGCGGGCTGCATTCACTACGTTGGCGATGCTGTCGGAGCGGCTTTTTCCCCGCGCCAGCGGAATGGTGCAGTAGGTGCAGGGGTAGTCGCAGCCGTCCTGGACTTTCAGGAAAGTGCGGGTTCGGTCGTTGAGCGAGAAAGAGGCGTGGTAGTCGATGACACCCTCGATGGGCGAGGCAAGTACCCGTGCTTTTTGTCCGGTGGGTACCTTGTGAAAGGTGTCCATCAACTCCACCAGTCGAAATTTTTCGGCGGCCCCCAGCACGGCATCCACGCCGGGGATTTCCGAAATCTCCTTAGGTTTGAGCTGCGCGTAGCAACCAATGATAGCCACGAATCCTTCGGGATTGATCTGTTGCGCTTCCCGGACAATTTTGCGGCATTTCTTGTCGGCATTATCGGTCACCGAGCAGGTGTTGATGATAAAGATATCAGGGTTCTGGTTGAACTCGACTTTCTCATAACCTCGCTGCTCGAACATCCGCGAAATAGAGGAAGTCTCCGAATAATTCAACTTACAGCCCAGCGTATAAAATGCTACTCGCTTCATGGTCAATCTTTTTTCCTGGCAACTATTTGGCAAAAATACCATTTACTGCGCTAACGCTTCAGATAATCGCCGAATGAGTTTTGGAGGTAGGCTTGTCCCGTCGTCAGATCGGACGAAGTTGGTCGGCCTTTTCTTTCAATGACCATTTTGCCCACATTGTCGTACACCAACCCGCCGTGTTGTGTGATAAAGCCAAACCCATTGTTAAAGGAAAAATAGGCAAAGGGAGTTCGCAATGGGTCAAAAATGTCGTTACTGAATTTATAATCCTGATGTTCGATTCCCAATTGAGAAAGTAGGGTAGCCGCCAAGTCTGTCTGCGAAGCCACTCCTTCGAAGCGAACGCCTCTTTTATTCAAAGCTCCGCCCAGCCAGAGCATCGGAATCTGAAATTCACGAATTCTGCTGTCTTCCTGGCGGGGCAGCGGGTGGCCGTGGTCGGCTACAATAACAATGAGGGTATTGTCCCACCAGTCGCTCGTTTTAGCCTGGTTGATAAAGTTGAACAGACTTTCATCGGTGTAGTGGTGCGCGTTCAAAAACTGGTGCTCGCCATCCTCACCGGGAATGGTTGTGGGGACGGGAACCTCGTAGGGTTCATGGCTGCTCAGGGTAAAGATCGTGCTGAAAAAAGGCGTCTTTTCCTTGTTAAGGTCGGTCAGAAGCCGATCAAACACCACGTGGTCGTGCGCCCCCCACTTCGAATTCATCTGGTCGGGCGAAAAGAGGCGTTTGTCCACTATTCGTTCGTATCCCTGCTGCAAAAGGTACGATTTCATGTTGGCGAATTCCGTTTCGCCACCGTAGTAGAAGGAAGTGTGATAATTATTTTCATCAAAAGTCTTGGCCAGTGAGGGCAGGGAGAGCGTCTTTTTGGGATACTTAATAATGGACGTAGTGGGCTGGGAGGGGTAGCCACTCAGGGTGGCGATCAGGCCCTTATCGCTACGGTCGCCACTGGCGTAGAAGTTGGTGAAGAGTAAGCCCTCCTCGGCCATTTGCTCAAACTTTGGCGTGACGCCGGGCAACCCACCCAAAGGCGCTACGACCTTGGCGGTGAAGCTTTCCCAAATGATGAGAACCACATTGGTCGCTGAGTCGGCCGTTATGTAGGCTTCCATTTTCTCGCCTTTCGGCACGAGAGCCTTTACCAACGAGTCGGCTTCGGGCTGACTCATAGCCAGATAAGGGTTGACCGTGCTTCCCGTATTGCTAACCAACGAGCTGAAAAAGTTCCAGGGCGCATTGACGGCCAATTGGTTGGCGAAATGATCCGACGAATAATAGACCACGCTCTGATTCATGGGGGCGGTACCCCAGCCGCCCCGAATGGGAACAATAAGCATTCCAGTGAGGATGGAAAATGTAAAAACGCTGACCAGGAGGCTTACGGGCCTAAACTTTGGGATAAACCGGTGAGTCATTTTGCCAAAAAGCCAGACTAGTGTCGGGAAAATCAGCAAAAAAAGAACCGACAACAGTAGCAAAGGTGAGGAACTGGCGGAGGCATTAAGCGTGAAAAGGGTGTTGCTCCCGCGAGAAGAGGGCTTGGTCAGCACCAACGCACCCGAATTGAGCGTCACGGGACCGCTCATTGTGTTGCTCCCATTGATCGTCACCACGCCGCTGCCGCTGTTGATGAACTGCCCTGTGCCGGTAA
>JBBSKK010000117.1:0-7943 GCA_038256395.1 Cytophagales bacterium
CAGATTACCAGCCTGCGCTTTGGACCTGATAACTGGATTTATGCCAATAACCACGGTCAACGGGGACTCGTCACCTACCTGCGCAAGCCGGATGCCCCGGCCATCGACGTATCCGGCGGCGATTTTCGCTTTCGACTGGATCGCGACCTGTTCGAGTCCGAGTCGGGAACGGGACAGTTTGGCCTGGCCGTCGATGATTGGGGACACCGTTTTTATTCTCAAAATACGCTGCACATTCAGCAGGCACCCATCGCCTGGCGCTACGCCCACCGCCATGAGTACCTGCCTTCTTACCGATCAGAAGTAAATATTTCGGATCACGAACTCGCTATGTTCCAAAAGTCAGCCACACCCTACTGGCGGCAGATGCGCAGCGACCGCCGTCAGGCCAAGTACGACTCCCTGGGCATGGATCGGACGGAATACCCCCGCTCGCATTTTTCGGGGGCTTCTGGCGGTACCTTCTACGGCGGGGACGGCTTTCCGAAGGAGTTTCACGGAAATATTTTTACCGGGGACGTCATGGGTAACCTCGTCCACCGCGATGTGATTTCCTCCGTCGAGGGTCAACCCGCTTACGTGGCCTCGCGGGCGGAGGAAGATAAAGGCAAAGAGTTTCTCGCCAGCACCGATCCTTGGTTTCGGCCCGCTAATTTTTATACCGGGCCGGATGGCTACCTGTACCTGGTAGATATGTACCGCCAGCATATCGAGACGCCCGTTTCGATTCCCGAAGATTTGAAGGAAGACATGGATTTTGCCCAAGGCAGACAGTACGGACGGATCTGGAGAATTTTTCCAAAAAACGGGCAAAAACGAGAAATCGCCCTGCCTGACCTTACGGCCAGGAATTCGGACGAATTGGTCACTCTGATATCGCATCCCAACCAATGGTGGCGGCTTACCGCCCAGCGACTGCTGCTCGAAAGGCAGGACAAAAGTGCCGTCCCATTGTTGACCCGGACATTCAATGAAAGTACCGACGCCAAAGCGCGGCTGCACGCCCTCTACGCCCTGGAAGGGCTGGGTGCGCTGAATCCCGAGCAGGTAAAGAGGGCTCTGGCAGATCCCGAACCCGGCCTGCGGGAACACGCGCTGGTGCTGGCCGAAAAGTACCCGATTTTTTTACCGGAAATCATCCGGCTAACCGACGATCCCTCGCCACAAGTGGCCTACCAGGCGACTTTGAGTGCTGGACAGTTTTCCAATAAAGAGGTACTTCCCGTCTTGGCCCGCATCGCGGAGAAAAACGCCGAAAACAACCTTTATCGACTGGCCGTGCTGAGTTCCGAAGCGGGCGCTTCACCCGCCATGTTAAAAACGCTGGTCGAAGGCGGTGCTTTCTTCAAAACTACCTCAACGGGCAAGCTGAAACTGATCGAGGATTACGCCTACGTCGCCGGGTCGCGCAATGGAAAAAACGAGATTGAAGATTTGGTGGAAACGGTGGCCGGGATGGAGGAAGCCTGGCAAATCGCGGCCCTGAACGGTCTTGCCAACGGAATCAAGCGCTCCCGGAATAAAAGCGAACCTGAAAAATCCGGGGTGAAAGCACTGCAAAAGCTGGAAAAGGGTGCTTCGGGAGAGTTAAAAAAAGCTATTGGTGGTGTTCGGCAGGTTATGGCGATATAAGTAAGAAATATATTTCATTTGAAAATGGATCATAAAAACGAACGCAGGGTATTTCTGCAAAGATGTTGGCAAATGACCGTCATCGCCCCCGTCTCCGGACTCTGGCTGGCGGGCTGCAGTAGTACCAAAAAAGGCACCACGGCCAACAAAACGGCGAAATCCGCTGTCAATCCCTGCGAAGATTTGACGGGCGTCCCGACGGTGGATGTGGAGAAAAGGAAATCCTTGGGCTACACTAGCTTGTCGCCCATTCCCGACAAAGAATGCCGTAACTGCCAGCTATTCATCCCGCAAAAAGAAGGCGCGGAATGCGGCGGCTGTCTCCTGTTCGCCGGCCCCGTTTCGCCCGAAGGATATTGCACCTACTGGGCGCCTGTGGTGTGACGGCAGAAACTACCAACTTATTTTTCTGGTAAATTGCTCCCTCCAAACTACCGAATGAATTGACAAAAACGAACGCTATCGTGCGGTGGCTATCGACGCTGGGGCCGGGACTGATTACGGCCGCTTTGGTATTCGGCCCGAGCAAACTGACCATCACCTCCAAACTCGGGGCGGAGTACGGTTTTGCGTTGCTGTGGATTGTACCCATCGCCGTACTTTTCATGATTGTTTTCACCACGATGGCTGGCCGAATCGGGCTGGCCACCGAGCAGTCGCTGCTGAGTTCGATCAAAGAGCGATTTGGCAAAACTATAGCCACGGTGGTGGGAATTGGCGTTTTTCTGGTGTGTATCTCCTTCCAGGCTGGCAACGCCGTGGGCGTAGGAATAGCCATTGGTGAAATGACCCATACTGCGGCGAACCAGTGGATCATCCTTTTCACGCTGGCGGGAATAAGTCTGCTGTTTTTTCGAAGTTTTTATAAAGTGCTTGAAAAGGCCATGATTACGCTGATAATCATTATGCTGCTTTCTTTTGTCACGACGCTAATACTAGTAAAGCCAGAACTTGGCAGCATCGCTACCGGATTGCAACCCTCGCTACCCGTCGGCTCCACAGGCCTGGTCATCGCCTTCATGGCATCCAGCGTATCCATCGTGGGAGCTTTTTACCAGGCATACCTGGTGCAGGAGCGCCGCAAAATCGCCAGCCTATTCGAGCAGCGCGGCAATGACAGCATTACCGGAATCGTAATTCTGGGTACGATGAGCGCCATTTTGCTGGTTTGCGCCGCCACGGTGCTGCATCCGCAAAATATCAAGCTGACCAGCGCTACCGACATGTCGCGGGTCCTGGAGCCGCTCTTCGGGAAGTACGCCTCTTACTTATTTCTGACGGGCTTGTTCGGGGCGGGTTTTTCGTCCATTATCGGCAACGCCACGGTGGGGGGCGCCCTGCTGGGCGACGCCCTGGGATTTGGCAGTCAGCTCAGCGCCCGGCCTGTGAAGTGCTTCATCGCTCTGGTGATGGTTTTCGGTGCGGTGATTGCCATCGTTTTTGGCAAGCTGCCCCTGCAATTGATCGTTTTTGCCCAAAGCGTAACCATCTTTGTCGTCCCGATCATCGGCATCAGTATGTACATGATCGCCAACGACCGGACACTCATGGGAGATTTGACCAACACCCAATCCGCCAAAGTTCTTGGCGGATTGGGCCTCGCCCTAATCATAGGATTGGCACTTGTTAATGTCAAGACCCTCTTTTTTTAAGAAAAAGTAAACTACATTCAGTCATTAAAGTGAACAAAATCAACGACCTGGAACGGCAATACAATTCCCTTCTGCAACCTTCCGAACTACTCATCGCGGACATGGCCAGGCTAGAAGGTGATATTTTGATTCTGGGGGCCGGGGGCAAAATGGGCCCCGCTCTGGCCAAACTCGCCCGGAAAGCAGGACAAAAAGCGGGAGTTGAAAAAAGAATCATCGCCGTTTCTCGCTTCTCTGAAAAGGGTTTGGCCGAAGAACTGGAAGCGCTGGGCGTTGAAACCATCGCCGCTGATTTGCTGGCGGAAGCCGAGTTGCAAGCCTTGCCGGAAGTAAAGAACGTCCTGTACTTGGCGGGTACTAAGTTTGGCACCACGGGCAACGAGTCCCACACTTGGGCCATGAACAGCTACCTGCCGGGTCGGGTGGCCGATAAATTCAAAGATTCCAACATCGTCGTTTTTTCCACCGGAAACGTCTATCCACTGACGCCGATTACGATGGGTGGGGCTACCGAAAACCTGGCCCCGGAGCCGCTGGGCGAGTACGCGCAGTCGTGTTTGGGTCGGGAGCGCATCTTTCAATATTTTAGCAAAAAATACGACACGCCCGTCCTAATCTACCGTCTCAACTACGCTAACGATGTTTCTTACGGTGTGCTGCTCGAACTGGCGAAAAGTGTGATCGAACAAAAACCCATCGACCTGCGCATGGGCATGGTGAACGTAATTTGGCAGGGCGACGCCAACGAGATTGCGCTGCGATGCCTATTGCACACCGCGACACCTGCCAAAATCCTGAACGTGACGGGCCCCGAACAACTTTCGGTGCGCTGGATCGCGGAACAGTTCGGAAAACTGGCGGGAACCGAACCCGTTTTTGTGCACGAAGAGCAGACTACCGCCCTGCTGAGCAACGCCAGCGATTGCGTCGATTTGTTCGGCTATCCCCGCACCAGTCCCCAGCAAATGATTCGCCTGATCTACGACTGGCTTACTGAGGGCGGTAAGACAATCGACAAGGAAACCCATTTTCAGGAAAGAAGCGGCAAATTTTAGAAATGATGACCCAAACATTAAACAGCGAACTCCGGCAGCTTTTGCACGATGGTACGGTGATTCCGGCGCACCCGCTGGCGTTGACCGAAACCCGCGAACTGGACGAAAAGCGGCAGCGGCTCCTGACCCGCTACTACCTGGCCAGCGGCGCGGGTGGGGTGGCGGTGGGTGTGCACACCACGCAATTTGAGATCAGAAAGCCGGAAATCAACCTGCTGGAAAGGGTGCTGGAATTGGCTGCTGAAGAAATCGCGGCGGCCCAACTCACCCGCCCCTTCCTGAAAGTAGCAGGCGTCTGCGGCCCAACCGACCAGGCTTTGCGCGAGGCTGAAATGGCCCGGAAGTACGGCTATCACATCGGCCTGGTTAGCCTGGGTGGACTAAATGAATATTCTGATGACCAACTGATTGAACACCTCCGCGCCGTATCGGACACGATCCCCGTCTTTGGTTTTTACCTGCAGCCCGCCGTGGGAGGTCGGCTGCTGAGCTACGATTTTTGGCGAAAAATGGCCAACCTGCCCAACATCGTGGGCGTTAAGATTGCGGCCTTCAACCGCTACCAAACGCTGGACGCGGTGCGAGGTATCTGCGACTCCGGGCGGCGCGATGACATTGCCCTCTACACCGGGAACGACGACAATATCGTGGCCGATTTGCTAACCCCCTACCGCTTCTTAATAAACGGTGAGCAGGTCGAAAAGCGCTTTGTCGGTGGCTTGCTGGGCCATTGGGCCGTTTGGACAGCCAAAGCGGTCGAGCTTTTAGCCGAGGTGAAGCAATGCATCGACAACAACTACGAAGGTTCAGAATCCCTGCTGGCCAAGGGTATTGAGGTCACCGATATGAACGCGGCCATTTTCGATGCCCAAAATAACTTTCGGGGCTGCATTGCCGGAATCCACGAAGTACTGAAAAGACAGGGAATTTTGGTCGGAACCTGGTGTCTTAGCCCCAAAGAGCAACTTTCGCCGGGACAAGCTGCCGAAATCGACCGTATTCTCCGAGCATACCCGGAATTAACGGACGATGCGTTCGTCGAGACTTTTTTGCAAAAAAATCAGGAACTTCTAAACGGATAAAAATCGAAAGAATATGGCAGCGTCGATCAACCGTAGAAAATTTATTACCCGCTCCGCCGGAATCATCGGCAGTACGCAGTTGGCAGGGCTTGACTTTGGAAAAAAGCCCGTTCTGGCTCCGGGGAAAAATGGGGGTTTGATGGAGGAAGTGCTGCGCTATAAAAAGGTCGACGCCCATGCCCATGTGGGCCTGAATTCCCTGACCCCGGCTGAGATTATCGACATCGCCGACCGGCTGGGAATTGGCACACTGATGATCTCGAAGCCCATGAAGCCCGGTAGCGCGGGCTTGCCCGAGGAATTTATCGCTTGTAATAATGAGGTGTACCGGGCTATGAAAGCCTTTCCCAATCGGTTCATCGGGATGCTTACCCTCAACCCGGCCCACCCCAAGGAAAGTATGGAGGAGATAACACGCTGCACGGGTCTGGGCATGGTGGGGATGAAGCTCTACAACCACGTCAAGATCAACGATCCGCTGTTTTATCCGGTGATCGAGAAATTTATCGACCTGAAAATGATCATCCTCATGCACTCGCCCATCGGCAAATCGCGGGTGATACTCAATGCGCGGGAACCCGTAAACGTGTCGCTGCCCGAGGACTTCGTGGATGCGGCGCAGCGCTACCCCGAGGCGATGTTCCAGTTTGCCCACATCGGCGGCGGCATCGACTGGGAGGATGCCTGCAAGGCGCTCCAGGACTCGCCCAACGTGTACGTCGATGTGTCGGGAAGTAATAACGAAGCCGGCATGATCGATTTTGCCCTGCGCTACATCGGCGAGGACCGTCTGCTGTTTGGTTGCGATTATTCCTTCTACCAAAGCGTGGGCGGCATGATCGCTGCCGATTTGACGGAAGCGCAGCGGAAAAAACTGTTTTTTGAAAACTACCAGGCCATCTTGAAAAAATCCGGCAACCATGTTAATTGACTGCAACAGCTACGTGGGAAACTGGCCCTTCCGGCAATTAAAGGGTAATACCTGCCGGGGACTGCTGGCAAGGATGAACGCGCACGGTGTAGATATTTCCGTGGTGAGCAACCTCAACGGCGTTTTTTACAAAAACACCCAGCACGCCAATCAGGAACTTTACGACGAAATAGGATCAGACAAGCGATTTGCCAAACGGATCGTTCCTTTTGCGGTCATCGACCCGGTGTACAGCGGCTGGCGGAAGGACTTTGAAACGTGCCGCACCAAACTCGGCATGAAGGGCATTCGCTTGCATCCCATTTACCACCGCTACGAACTCGACCACCCGGCCTGCATCGAACTGGTACGGATGGCCCACGACCATGACCTGCCCGTAGCGCTCTCGCTCCGCATCGTGGACGCCCGTACGAGTTCGTGGCTGGATGTCGAGAAAGAATGGGCGCTGAAAGATGTAGTTCCAATTATCAGCGCCGTACCGGATGCGAGGTACCTGATTCTGAATGTGGCGAATAGCATGGCGCTCAGCCAGGAGGAGCAGGCTTTGTTCGACAAAACCAATTTAATTATGGATACTTCCGGTAGGAGTATTTCAGATCTGGGCCAAATACTCGATCAATTTGGAAAGGAAAAATTCGCTTTCGGCACCCATTCTCCGGTGCTTGACTATCGCACGGGTTTGCTGCGCATCGAGGCCCTGCGGGAAAACGAAGCGGATCCTGAAACGAAGGATTTGCTGAGGTTTGGGAATATTGAGAGGTTTTTGAAATTATGAGATCGCTTTGAGAGGTGATTTTGCTTCCTACTCAACCGCTCGATTTTGAAAGCGACACCTAGTCCAGTCGTTTGAAAAGTAAAACTCACTCCTTGTATTGCCCTGAAATAACCTTACCAAGAGTGTATATATCCCGTGACAGAAGGCTGTTGAAATATCGGGAGAAACCGTCCGTAAGGTGAAGAGCGCCACCACGCGCTGCACCTGCACGAGCCAGAGCCCCTTGCCGCGTCGGGTGCGAAACCCAGCCCCATTCAGTGCGGTAGCAATGGCCGTCCATGTACAACCGGAGGCCCGAATGGAGTTGGCCAGCGCCGCCGCCCGGCGGTTGTTCTCGTCCGCGCGGACATTCTGCTGCCGCACTACCCTTTCCGATGGCCTCCGGCGTCAGGTTCTCCGGTCTGCCCAGCACAAAGCCCTGCTGCTGCTTCTCGGCAAGAGCCTTTTTGGTTCGATCGGAGATCACCTCCCGCTGGTACGCCAGCTCGTTCGTGCTGGGCCCTGGCGGCCATTAGGCCGAGGGGTTCTTATTCCAAATAAACCCAGGATCTAGGAGCTTACCGTATAAATCCCGGTACGCCGGAGCGGCCCGTTTGCACAAAGAACCCCTTAATTGGGTGCCTTTTTTTAGGTTTATATTTACACCTGTTCTTACACCTGTTTCCAGGTGTGTTTTATGGATGAAAAGAAAAAAACCAAGCCCTATTTAGGGGAGTGGCCCACACACGTAGGAATGTGGGCCCCTCCCCACTTATCCTAGCGTATATGGAATTACATCAATTTTTTTGAATTGATGTAACCTGTATAGGGGAATGG
>JBBSKK010000118.1:0-7918 GCA_038256395.1 Cytophagales bacterium
AAAAAAGCGACGCCAACAACAACTTCGCTAAGTTCATTGAGGAGGAGTATGACGGCTGGCTGAACGACCCCCGCGCTGACCGGCCCATTATGTCGCACCAACTGATGAAGCAGAAGGTATTCCCGCACCTGAAAGGCAGCGGTGAACCCCTGTTCTTTCTGCTGATCGACAACTTCCGCTACGACCAGTGGAAGATGATTCAGTCGGTGATGCAGGAGTACTTTACCATTGAGGAGGAGACCACTTACTACTCGATTCTGCCCACGACGACCGGTTACGCCCGCAACGCGATTTTTGCCGGACTCATGCCCAGCGAAATCGAGCGTAAGTACCCGCAGTGGTGGGTAAGCGACGAGAATACGCCCGACGGCGAGGAAGGTTTGAACAAATACGAAAGCGAACTCCTGCAAAAACAACTCGACTGGAACCGCCTGGACGTAAAGATGTCGTACCACAAAATCCTGAACGCAAATCAGGGAAAGTCGCTGGTGGATAACTTCAACAACCTGATGGGCAATGCCCTCAATGTGGTGGTTTACAACTTCGTGGATATGCTTTCCCACGCCCGCACCGATGTGCAGATGATCAAGGAACTGGCTCCGGACGAGGCGGCCTACCGCTCGATTACTAAGTCATGGTTCCAGCATTCGCCGCTGTTGGATTTTATTAAAAAAGTAGCCGAGAAGAAAGGCCGGCTCATCCTGACGACCGACCACGGTATGATTCGGGTGCAGAAACCCGCCAAGATCGTCGGTTACCGCGAAACGAATACCAACCTGCGCTACAAGCACGGCAAAAACCTGGGCTTCGACGACAATCACTTGCTGGTCTGCCGCAAGCCGGAGCGTTTTTTCCTGCCCAAGCCGCACGTTTCGACGTCTTACGTTTTTACAAAAGAAGATTATTTCTTTGCCTACCCCAACAACTACAACCAGTACGTCAACCTCTACCGCGACACCTTCCAGCATGGCGGGGTATCGTTGGAAGAGGTGATTATACCGTTTATCGATATGAAGGCGAAGTGAATTTTTGAAGTACCTGAGTACCTGAGTACCTGAGTTTACGACTGAGTAAGTAAGCGAAGCTGATTTGCCGCCTACACTCAGGTACTTTTGTACTTAGGTACTCAGGTACTTTTGTACTCAGGTACTTTTGTACTCAGGTACTCAAAAAAAAGTATCCCACAACAAGTACCCATTTAGCACCAAAATGATGGCGGCGACGACCCAGCTAATGATATTGAGGTGTTTGGTGTTGGCGAAGGCGCCCATTTTAGCGCGATCGCTGGTAAACATGATTAGTGGAATAACCGCGAAACTAAGCTGCATGGAGAGGATTACCTGGCTCAGTACCAGTAAATCAGTCGCTCCCTTTTCACCGTAAATAATGGCCACGACCAGGGCGGGAACGAGGGCGATCATCCGTGTAATGAGTCGGC
The DNA here is from genome assembly GCA_038256395.1 of Cytophagales bacterium. GTDB lineage: Bacteria > Bacteroidota > Bacteroidia > Cytophagales > Spirosomataceae > Persicitalea. The sequence continues at coordinate 1,439 of JBBSKK010000118.1, forward strand.
GGAGCCAGGGTTTCAGCCTTAGATTCAGGAAGCCCTCCATCACGATTTGCCCGGCCAGGGTTCCCGTTAGCGTGGAGTTTTGGCCCGAAGCCAGCAACGCCACAGCAAAGAGGACGCTGGCCCACTTCGCACCCAGCATGGGGTCGAGCAATTTATAAGCGTCGGTGATGTCGGCTACCTCGAAATTACCATTCTTGTGAAAAGTGGCGGCGGAAAGGATCAAAATAGCCGCATTGACGAAGAAGGCTAATCCCAAAAAAAACGTGGAGTCGATCGTGGCAAACTTGATGGCCTCTCGTTTGCCTTTATCGTCGCGCTTGTAGTTGCGGGTCTGCACGATGCTGGAATGCAGGTAAAGGTTGTGCGGCATAACTGTCGCACCCAGAATACCGATGGCGATGTACAGAGCCGTAGAATCGGTGACGACTTTTGCCTGTGGTACCAGCCCGCCCAAAATCCCCGCCAGAGAAGGCTGCGAAACAATCATCTCGTAAATAAAGCTCACCATGATGAGGGCGATGAGTCCGCCGACAATGCTTTCCAGCACCCGAAAACCTTTGTTCTGGAAGTACAGAATCAGCAACACATCGAAGCCCGTCAGCACCACGCCCACTGGTAGCGGCATCCCGAAAAGCAGATTCAGGGCGATGGCCGAGCCGATGACCTCGGCCAAATCACAGGCGGCGATAGCGATTTCGCACAAAATCCAGAGGACGAACGACACGGGCCGCGAGTAATAATCGCGGCAGGCCTGCGCCAGATCGCGGCCCGTAGCGATGCCGAGTTTGAGCGAAAGGTGCTGCAAAAGCATCGCAAACAGGTTGGAAATCAGGATAACCGACAGCAGCATGTAGCCGAAGCGCGAGCCGCCCTCGATGTCGGTCGCCCAGTTGCCGGGATCCATGTAGCCCACGGCTACCATTAGGCCGGGACCCACGAAGGCCATCATTTTCTTCCAGTTCCCTTTTCCCTCCGGGACGTTGATCGAAGCGTACGCCTCGGGCAGCGAGGGCAGCATTGCGGTGGGAATTATTTTCTCTTCGTCTGGTAAGCTTTTACTCATTTAAGATTTTTTAAGAGATTATTGTGAAGGCACAAAGTTCCAAAGGCACAAAGCGGGGCGCCCCGTGGCGCACAAAGTTTCTGCACAAAGAAAATGGGTATCTGTTATTTGAAAACAAGTATTTAGCGTCCAAAACCATTTTCGTTACAAAGATAGGAATATATTTTTAGGCAACTCTAAATTTTTTCAAATACCATTAGTTAGGCGTACTTTTGCAGCCGAACCTTTCTGCTGTTAACTTCAACTTTTCGTCATGGCGAATTCCTTCACCGAAGAAAATTACCTGAAAATCATCCACAACCTCTCCGGGTCCGAGGGCGTGGAGGTAAGTACCAACGCGCTGGCGGAAGGTACCTCCACCCGTGCGGCTTCGGTGACGGATATGCTCAAAAAGCTTTCGGAGAAAGAATTAATCAATTATAAGAAGTACCAGGGTGTCACGCTCACCGAGACGGGCGAAAAACTGGCCCTCAAAATCATCCGCAAGCACCGTCTTTGGGAGGTTTTTCTGGTCGATACGCTGGGTTTTGGCTGGGACGAAGTCCACGACATCGCCGAAGAATTGGAGCATATTCCTTCCGACCGGCTGGTGGATCGGCTGGCGGCGTTCCTGGGTAATCCGCAGTTCGACCCGCACGGCGACCCCATCCCCGATGCCAAGGGAAACATGCCCACCGCCGACTACCGGAAACTGTCGGAAGTAGCGGAAGGCGAGAGGGTGGCGATTATGGGAGTTTTAGACCACGAAACGCCCTTTTTGCAACACCTCGACCGCTCGGGCATTATGCTGGGTTGCCGTTTAGAAGTAAAGGAAATCAACGACTACGACAAATCGGCTCTGGTGCTTATCGACGAGGTTAAAACTTTATTTATCAGTCAGGAAGTGTCGAAAAACTTACTCGTCCAACGCCTCTGAGGCTCCCCGCATTGAAAATCCTGGATCGCTATATCCTCAAAAACTTACTGGTCACATTCCTGTTCGTGGCGTTCATCATCGTGTTCATCATCTGCATGATCGACTACACCGAAAAGGTGGATGATTTTCTCGAAAAGAAAGCACCGACCTCGGCAATTATTTTTGATTACTACCTCAATCTGGTGCCCTACTGGGTCAACTACATCAGTCCACTGATGGTGTTCATCGCAACGGTTTTCTTCACTTCGCGCATGGCGGCCCGCACCGAAATCATCGCCATTCTGAGCAGCGGAATCAGCTTCGGGCGGCTACTGGTTCCGTACCTAATGGGTGCCACGATCATCGGCGGCGTCATGTTTCTGCTGGTGGGTTGGGTATTACCCAAAGCCAATAAAATCAGGAACGAATTCGAGCGCAAGTACGTCAAGGACGAGTTTTATTTCGACGGGCGCAACGTCCACATCAAGGTCGCACCCAATGTGTACGCCTACCTGGAAAGCTACAACGTAGCGACTCAAACCGGCAATAAATTCACGCTGGAAACCGTGGTAGGCAACGAACTCAAAAAGAAACTGACCGCCGATAAGATCGAATGGCAACCCAAAATAAACAAGTGGGCATTGAAGGATTACCGCATCCGCGATCTTGAAAAGCAAAATGAAGCCCTGACGTTTGGCACCGAACTGGACACGCTCATCAACCTGCGGCCCAAGGACTTCGAGAGTGACTACAACCTCTTCGAGACCTTCACGCTGCCCGAACTCAACGACTACATCGACCTTTTGAAAAGTCGTGGTTCCGACGGCCTGGAAGTGTATTTAATCGAAAAATATACCCGCTTCACGCAGCCGTTCGCCATGCTGATTCTAACCGCCATCGGCCTCATCGTGTCGGGGCGCAAGAGTCGGCAGGGCGTAGGCTTGCAGATTGCGCTCGGCTTCGCTTTGGCTTTTATCTATATTCTCTTTTTCCTGCTTTCCAAGGGCGTGGCCGAGTCGGGAAACATCAATACGCTACTGGCGGTGTGGCTACCCAACATCGTCTTCACCTTCGTGGGCCTGGCGCTATTCAAAACTCTGCCGCGATGAACGAATCGCCGCCGCTGCGGGCGTATCTGCAACTGCATTTTTTGGTATTGATCTGGGGATTCACAGCCACTCTCGGCCTATTGGTCACCATTGCGCCCACGGCGCTGGTGCTGTACCGTACCGTGCTGGCGGGACTGGGTTTGGCGGCGGTCATTTATTTCCAGAAAAAAGATTTCCGTGTCAGTCGGCGGCAGGCGTTGCGCATGATGGCCGTCGGGACGCTGCTGGCCACGCACTGGATTCTGTTCTTTGCTTCGGCGCGGGTTTCCACCGCTTCGGTGTGCCTGGCCGGGATGTCCACCACCTCGCTCTGGACGAGTTTCGTGGAGCCAATGGTAGGCAAGAAGCGCATCAATCCACTGGAAGTAATGCTGGGTTTGGTGGCCGTGGCCGGGTTGTACTTAGTCTTCCACTTCGAGTTCGACCACGCGCTCGGTTTGCTTTTGGCCTTGGGTTCGGCCCTGCTGGCGGCTTGCTTCACCGTAGCCAACAGCCATTTTGTGAAGCAGCACGACGCCTTCGTTATTACCTTCTACGAAATGATCGGGGCGAGTTTCTGCTCGCTATTATTTGTTTTTTTTTTCAAAAATTACGGACTCAACAACGCCCTGCCGCTCTGGCCTGTTCTGGCCGATTGGCCTTGGATTCTGATTTTGGCGCTGGTCTGCACAGTCTATGCCTACTCGATGGGGACGCACCTTATGAAGCAGTTTTCGGCCTATATGCTGAGCTTGACCGTCAACCTCGAACCCGTGTATGGTATCGCGCTGGCCTTCCTCATTTTTGGGGATAAGGAGCGAATGACCGCCGGATTTTACCTGGGTACGCTGGTGATTCTGCTGGCGGTGCTGGCCTACCCCATCCTGCAACGCCGACTACGCAAGCCGCAATAAACGGTGGTATTTAAGCTGTTTCGGGCGTCCAAAATCCAGTATCCAACCGCGCCGGCGAACCGATCCAGAATCCGTAGTTCTGGCTTTTCCTGCTAACTTTGCGCCACCAAACAACGATTCCTATGAATTCAGCGCGCCTGCTGCTGGTACTGCCCTGCTACAACGAAGAAGCCATTTTGCACCATACCTACGCGACGTTGAAGCACTACTTCGTCGACATCGTGGGCAGCGGACTCATCAGCCCCGACAGCAGAATTTGTTTCGTGAACGACGGTAGCCGTGACCGCACTTGGGAAATTATCGAGGAAATCGCTGCCGCCGACCCGACGGTCATCGGCCTGAAACTCTCCCGTAACTTCGGTCACCAAAGCGCCATTTTGGCCGGACTGGAACACCACGTGGATGATTTCGACTGCTTCATCACGCTCGACGCCGACCTACAGGACGACATCCATGCCATGACTGCCATGCTCGAAAAGCACAGTGATGGTGCCATGATCGTGTACGGCGTCCGCAACGACCGCACGTCGGACAGCACCTTTAAGCGCGTGACCGCCGAAGGTTTCTACACCATCATGCAAAAAATGGGGGTGCCGGTCGTCTTCAACCACGCCGACTTCCGGCTCATGGACCGCCGGGTACTGCGTGAACTAGGCAATTTCCGGGAAATCAACCTGTTCCTGCGCGGCATCGTGCCGCTGGTGGGCTTCCGCACCGAGAAGGTTTTTTACAAAAGGCTGGATCGGCTGGCCGGAGAAACCAAGTACCCGGTCAGCAAAATGATGCTTTTTGCCTGGAACGGCATTACGTCGTTTTCCACCTTTCCGATGCGGCTGGTGCTTTATTTCGGCGTGTTTAACTTCCTGGTCGCGATGGCCATTTTCATGTACATTCTGACCTCCTACCTCTTCGGCTTCACCGTGCCGGGCTGGACGTCCACCATGCTGCCGATCACTTTTTTTAGTGGATTCAATATGATGGCCCTAGGCTTGATCGGCGAGTACATCGGCAAAATTTACGAGGAGGTGAAGGGACGTCCCCGCTATATCATCGAAAAAGTGGTGCATGACTGACCTGTTCAAAACGTACTGGAAACTCGGCAACTACCTCAATTTGGGGTTGCTGGCCGTAGTTTTGCTGCCGCTACTCGCGCTGTCGTACTACAACCACCCCTCCGCCGCCGACGACTATGGTTATATCGACACCGTCTTCAAGTTCGGCTGGCTGGAAGCGATGCACTACTACTACACAGGCTGGACGGGCCGCTACTTCGGTATCTTGCTCAACCACTCTAATCCGCTGCTTTTTCACTCCATCGCGGGTTTCAAAGTATTGCCTGTTATACTGTTGCTGTGGCTGGTTGCTGCGTTTTACGGACTGTCCCGCCACCTTACGCCCACCCTCTCGCGGCTGGCGCACTTGGGTTTCGCGGGAGTGGTTTTCTTTCTTTTTATTCTGAAAATCCCCAGCCTGTCGGGCTTTTTCTACTGGATGGCGGCCTTCGTGACCTACACCATTCCCAGCATCCTGACCTTTGGCTGGATTATCGTCGTCCTGCGTTGGTACCGATTGGAAACCAACCGGATGAAAGTTCTGACCGGAATTCTGGCGGGCTTTTTGGTCTTCGCTATCATCGGTTCCAGCGAGGCTAATTTGCTCACTATCCTGATTTTGATCGTTGGCTTTTGCGGCTATCGTATTTTGTTCCAAAGGCAAATCGACGGCCTGATGATCGGCACGGTCGCGGCGGCGGCATTGGGCTGTCTGCTATACTTCACCGCGCCGGGTTTGGACGTGCGATTGGGCGGCAATCCGCTAGGCGGAAACATCCCCGCGTCATTCCTGAATGCTTTCAGGATGCTGGGGATTCTGACTTTGGGCTGGATTACGAAAACACCCTTGTTGCTTTTCACGGCGGTTTGGTTGCTGGTGCTTTCGCGGATTACGCCACAAGCCCGTCGGCGCTTTGCGGTGCCTTTTTGGTACGTTTTCCTGCTGTACATCGGCGTTTTGGCCGCCCAGCTTTTCGCTTCGTACTACGGCATCGGCATCGACCCGACGGAGCGGGAAGTCAATGTGGTCTATTTGTTTTTCCTGATAGGTTGGTTTTATGTGATCGGCGTTTTGTTTCAATGGACGAGCCAAAAACGGGAGCTGCCCAAAATGTCGCTGGTTTCTCAGTGTATACTCGTCGGTCTGTTGGGCGTGCAGATTGTCATTTCATTTTACCAAAGTGCCCCTGTGAGAATGGCTTACGGCGACTTGCTCAGCGGCCGCGCCGCCGCCTATGACGCCGAACTGTACCGCCGCTACGACCTCATCAAGTCTTCCCCGGCGCCGGTCGTTTATGTCCCCGCCCTCCAAAACCGCCCACAATCCCTCTACACCGACGACCTCAACGAAAATCCCGAACACTGGTGGAACAAGCTGATGGCCGGGTACTTCGGCAAGAAGGCGATTTACCTGCAAGAGGATAAAGCCGCGCCCAATGAATAAAACCCGTCTTCGTTTGCTGTGGAT
>JBBSKK010000119.1:0-7875 GCA_038256395.1 Cytophagales bacterium
TCCACCAGGTGGCTGGCGCTGCGGCTTTTGCCCGACATCATGCGCCGCAGCACGTCGGCGTCGGCCAGGTCCAGCCCGCCGTAGTGGTGGCCGATGCGCATGACGTCCTCCTGATAGACCATTACGCCGTAAGTTTCCCGCAACTCGCGCTCCATCACCGGGTGCAGGTACTCGACAAGGCTCGGGTCGCGGTGGCGCTCGATGTAGGCTTTCATCATCCCGCTGCTGGCCACGCCGGGCCGGATGATCGAGCTGGCCGCCACCAGCGTCAGGTAGCTGTCGCAGCGCAGCTTGGTGATGAGCTGCCGCATAGCAGGACTCTCGATGTAGAAGCAGCCGATGGTTTTGGCGCTGCGCAACTGGTCGGCGATTTTGGGATCTTGTAAAAAACTCTGCGGCCGCGAGAGGTCCACTTTTACGCCCCGGTTCTGCTCGACGAGTTTCACACCTTCCTTGATGTGGCCGATGCCGCGCTGGGAAAGGATGTCAAATTTCTCGAAGCAAATATCCTCCGCCGTGTACATATCGAACTGCATGGTCGGCAAGCCCTTGGGTGGGTAGTCGAGGGCGGAGTAGCTGGTCAGTGGCAGTTCCGAAATCAGCACCCCCGAGGCGTGGATCGTCCGCTGGTTGGGAAAATCTTCCATCTGATTATAGACCGACAGGATCATTTCCACGACTTCGTTTTTGTTCAAAATACTCTCCGGCTCGTGAACCAGGCGGTCGATCTCGCCCTTCGGAAGACCGTACACCTTGCCCAGTTCCCGCAGAATGGAGCGCGAGCGGAAGGTACTCATGGCCCCCATCAGCGCGGTGTGTCCCGTTTGGTAGCGGCGGAAGATGTAGTCGTACACGGCGTCGCGCTGGTCCCAGGAAAAGTCGATGTCGAAGTCGGGCGGCGTCTTTCTTTTGGGGTTCAAAAAACGCTCGAAGTACAGGTCGAGGGCGATGGGGTCCACGTCGGTGATGCCCAGGCAGTAGGCTACGACGGAATTGGCCCCGCTGCCCCGCCCGACGTAGTGAAAATTGCGCCGGGCGGCGTAGCGGCAAATGTCGTCGGTGATGAGAAAATACGAACTGAAATGCAGGTTGTCGATGATGTCGATTTCCTTCATGACGCGCGCGGCGGCGACTTGGTCGTGCAGCCCGTAACGGCGTTCCAAGCCGTCGAGGGCGTAGCGGTGCAGCAATTGCTTGTCGTCGTAGGCGTTGCCCGTGAAGGTTTTTTTGTTTTTGACTTCTTTAAAATCAAAGTAAAAAGAGCAGCCCTGCGTCAGCCTCATAGTGTTGCGGATGATTTCGGGAAAATCGCGGTACTGCCGCATTAGTACCGCCTTCGGCACGAATGTTTCGCCGGGATCGGCGATCTGGTCGGGTTCCAGTTGCGAGATCAGCAGGTTGTGGTCGATGGCCCGCAACTGCCGGTGCAGCCGGTGGGCTTTGGCATCCTGAAAACTAACCGGACTCACGATCACGTAGCGCTCGCGCTGCGCCAGCGGTTCCAGCGCCACGCGGTTCAGCGCCGACGCGGGTACCCCGATGTACTCATTGTCGCGCAGGTCTTTCGTCGCCTTTTTTCCGTAGGGATAAATGACAAAGGCGTGGCTTAATTCGGGCGCGGATGCCGGTAGCGGCAGCTTATCGCGGTTGGCGGCGGACATTAATTCGTTCAGCTCACGAAAGCCCGCCTCGTTGGCGGCCACGCCCGTGTACAGCCATTCATCGCCGTGGCGGTACTCCATCCCCGCCAGTCCGAACAGCCCGCGCTCGCGGCAGGCCCGCACGAATTCCAGCGAACCCGTGCTGTTGTTGATGTCGGTCAGCACAGCCGTGTCGTAGCCGTGGGCCAGCATCCCCTCCACCAGGTCGGCGATGCTCATCGTGCCGTAGCGGAGGCTGTAGTAGCTATGGAGATTCAGGAGCATAATCGGTCAAAATCCCGCGCCCCACACGACCGACTTACTACCGAACTTGCGGCGGATGCGGTCCATCGCCTGGGAGAGGTCGAGGTCGGTGGCGGTGTCCTCGAACAAATCCACCTGCTGGTTGCCGTGGACGAGGCCGCTCAGCTTCACGCCGATCAGACGGATGAGCATCCGGCGGGAGTAGAGCTTGGTGAAAAGTTCGAGGGCGTTGTCGGCCAGGGTACGTTCCGAGGCGGTGTAGGCCAGCCGGGTTTGCATGGTGTGGGTGTCGAAGTTGCTGTACCGGATTTTCAGCGTCAGGCAGGCGGCCAACCGTCCGTCGCGGCGCAGGTCGAAGGCCAGCTCGTCGGTCATGGCGTGGATGGTTTTTTTTAATAAAAAAAGATCGATCGTGTCACGCTCGAAGGTGTGTTCCTTGCTGATGGACTTGCGCTCCGAGTGAGCCGTGACGGGCGAGTCATCGATGCCGTTGGCCCGCTTCCAGATCGTCGTACCGTTGGCACCCAACACTTTACGCATCGTCTGCACAGGCATCTGCTGCAAAGTACCGACCTTGGAAATGCCCAGGTTACGGAGTTGGGTGTACGTCTTTTCCCCGATCATCGGGATGCGGCGGATCGAAAGCGGGGCCAGGAAAGCGCGCTCGCTTCCCCACGCCACCTGCCGCTCGCCGCTGGGTTTGGCCTCGCCCGTAGCGACTTTGGAGACGGTTTTGTTGGCCGACAAACCAAAAGAAATCGGCAATCCGGTTTCGCGCATGATCCGCTGCCTCAGTTCCTGCGTCCACTTCCAGGTGCCGAAGAATTTGTCCATGCCCGTGACGTCGATATAGTGTTCGTCGATGCTGGCCTTTTCCACCAGCGGGGCGGCTTCGGAGATGATCTCCGTGACCGTGGCCGAGTACTGGCTGTAGCGGTCGTAGTCGCCGCGCACCAGCACGGCCTCGGGGCAAAGCTGCCGCGCCAGCCGCATGGGCATGGCGCTGTGAACACCAAACTGCCGCGCCTCGTAACTGCACGAGGCCACCACGCCGCGGTCGCTGCTGCCGCCGATCAACACGGGCTTGCCCGCCAGTTCGCGATTGAGCAGCCGCTCGACGGACACGAAGAATGTGTCCAGGTCGCAATGCACGATTTGTCTTTCCATAATTTGTGGATATCAAAGCCAATAACTATCTTTGACACGATTCATGTCAAAGTGTTGAGCGTAATAATACCAACAATAAAATGAACGGACAAAAAATATTTTTCGGCCCCAACGTAAAGTTCCTCCGCGAGCGGCGCAAACTAAGCCAGGAATCGCTGGCCGAAACGCTGGAACTGACGCGCTCCAAGCTGAACGCACTGGAAAACGGCCAAACCAAAGCCCCGCAGCCGGAGGACTATTTGAAGTTTTCGGAATTTTTCAAAATCAGCGTGGACAGTCTGCTGAAAGTGGACTTGGCCCGTTTGGGTGAGCTGAAACTGCGCGAGCTGGAAGCCGGGAACGACACCTACATGACGGGCAGCCAAATCCGGGTGCTGGCCATTACGGTGGACCGCGACAACCGCGAGAACGTCGAGTACGTCCCCGTGAAGGCCAAGGCGGGTTACCGCAACGGCTACGCCGACCCGGAGTTTCTGGCCAGTCTGCCGAAATTCACCCTGCCCGATCTGCCCGCCGGGCTGACCTTCCGCATGTTCCCCATTTCGGGCGACTCGATGCTGCCTGTCCCCGACGGCAGCACGGTGGTGGGCCAGTACACCGAGGACTGGACGGCCCTCAAACCCGACACGCCTTGCGTGCTGATCCTGCGCGGGGAGGGCGACTTCGTCTTCAAGCTCGTCACGGTGCTGGACGACCGCCGCCTGCTGCTGCGCTCGCTCAACCCGCTCTATGAGTCCTACACGGTAGCGGCCGGGGAGGTACTGGAAGTGTGGCGCTTCCACAGCTTCCAGAGCCGCGAAATCCCCGCCACCGAAACGACGATGGACCAACTGCTGAAAATGGTGCTGGTATTGCAGCGCGAGGTGCGGGAGATGAAGGAAAGGTGAGTGGGGAATTTTGGTAGAGCAAAAGGGTTATCTTTGCAGAGCAACCTTTTTATAAAACACTATGGAACAAGTAGTCAGTTCAAGTCTCAATCCTTTGCAAATTAGTCTTTTGCGTCTCTTTAATCGCCCTATGAGCGATGAAGAGGTAATAGCGTTACAACGTGTTTTGGTAAAGCATTATTCAATCCAGTTGAAAGACGAATTGGAGAGGGTAACTGCCGAGAAAGGCTATACACAAGAAGACTTCGATCGTTTTTTGAACGAAGATAGCTGATGCGGGTAGTAGTCGACACAAACTGCCTCTTGGCTTCAATTCCACCCAAGAGTGTGCATTACTGGCTATATCTAGCTTTCGAAGAGAAAAAATTCGATTGGGTAGTAAGCAACGAAATTCTTTCGGAGTACGAAGAGAAGATTACAGATCGCTACTCTGAATTGACCGCCGATTTGGTGCTATCCATTCTTAGCGCAGCTCCCAACACTATTTTTGCTGAGCCTTTTTACAACTGGCAATTGATTGAAAATGACCCGGATGATAACAAGTTTGCAGATATAGCAATCGCTCAAAATGCTGATTTCCTAGTCACCAATGACCGGGACTTTGATATTTTGAAGGCTCTGGACTTTCCGAAAGTAAGGGTCGTTTCGCTCAATGAATTCAAGAAAATTTTGATCAAATAAAGCCCAAAAATGAAACACTTCTCCCTCCTCCTCTTTGTCATTCTGAGCGTAGGGGTCCGACCGTCGGCCGAAGGACAGGCCCAAACCAAAGAAAAAGTCAAAGCCACCGACCTGACCCGCATCGCCCAGGTCGGCACGATTGCCATTTCGCCTTCGGGCAAGCAGGCGGTTTATGTTTTGAACACGACGGAAGCCACGCCCGACACCAAGTTCGAGTACGAGTACCGGACGCACCTTTACCTGGTCGATCTTGAGAATAAGAAAGAACCGCAAGCCCTGACCTACGGGGCCGAGAGCGCCAGCCAACCCGCCTGGTCGCCGGACGGGAGTAAGATTGCTTTCGTCAGGAAAGCCAATGACAAGAACCAGATTTTTGTCCTGCCGCTCAGCGGTGGCGAAGCCTGGCAACTGACGCGGCTCGACTACGGTGCGGGTAGTCCGCGCTGGTCGCCGGACGGGAAAACGATCCTGTTTGCCGCCGGACTGAGCATGAGTGAGATGATGAAAGATTCGATCATCAACCCCAATAAAGAACTACCCGCCTGGTCGCTGGAAAAACCGGGGTTTGGTGATAACACTTTTGTCAAAGCCTCCAAAGACGTCAAACCCGATCCTGATGGCTCACTGGCCGAAATCCGCGCCTTTTTGCAAAAAGACACCGAAGACAAAAAAGCCAAAGTCATCAACCGCCTGAACTTCCAGGCCGAGTCCACCACGCAGCCGGAGCTTTCGTTCGGGCAGCTTTACACGATCGAGGCGAAGCAGGACGCCACGCCCAGGCCGCTTACCCACGGCTACTACAACTACGGACAAGCCGAATGGACGCCCGATGGCCGCATCGTCCTCGTCACGCAAAGCGACAGTCTGGTGCATCCCGACCGCTCGCTGCGCAGCCGCATCGTGCGCCTCAACGCCGACGGAAGCGGCTGGTTCACGATGTTGACCGACCCTGAGAGGACATTCAGCCAGCCCAGTTTTTCGCCCGATGGCAAGTACCTGGCCTTCGTCACCTCGCTGGCCCCCATTCGTCCCGCTTTGCTAGATCAGGGCCGTATCGGCGTGATCAATATGGATAATTTGAAAAAGCCCGTTATTTCCGACTTCGACCGCTCGGCGGGGAGCCTGACCTGGGCCAAGGACGGCAAAGTACTCTACTTCTCTGCTTCGGCCAACGGTGGCGCGCCCGCCTACCGCATGACGATGCCCTCGGGCAAGGTGGAGCGGCTGACGGATTTTTTGTTCGGCATCACCGATTTTGCGGTTTCGGGTAAAGACGTGCTTTACGCCAAAACCGAAGTCGCCAACCCGTCGGAACTGTACCGCGCCGATTTGTCCTTCAAAAACGAAGCGCAAATTAGCCACCACAACACCGATTGGGTCAAAACCCGCGCCCTGAGCTATCCCGAAAAACGGACGCTCACCAATTCCGAAGGCCAGACGATCGACTACTGGATTATGAAACCTACTTTCCTGGAAAAGGGAAAGAAATACCCGCTGCTGCTGGAAATGCACGGCGGACCGACGGCCATGTGGGGGCCGGGTGAGGCGTCGATGTGGCACGAGTTCCAGTTTTTCTGTTCGCAGGGCTACGGTATCGTCTATGCCAATCCGCGCGGCTCGGGCGGCTACGGCGTCGATTTTATGAAAGCCAACTACCGCGACTGGGGTACCGGCCCCGCCGAGGACGTACTGGCCGCCGCCACCGAAGCCGCCAAAGAAGCTTGGGTGGACACGAGTCGGCAGGTCATTACGGGCGGTTCCTACGCGGGCTACCTCACGGCCTGGATCGTGGGCCACGACAACCGCTTCAAGGCGGCTTTCGCCCAGCGAGGGGTCTATGAACTCACGACCTTCATGGGCGAAGGCAACGCCTGGCGGCTGGTGCCGGGCTACTTCGGCGGCTATCCCTGGGAGGACGAAGCGGCGGCTTCCATGCGGGCCAATTCTCCTCAGACTTTTGTCCAAAACATCAACACGCCCCTCCTCATCAAGCACGGCGAGAACGACCTCCGCACGGGCGTCATCCAGAGCGAATTGCTCTACAAAAGCTTGAAAATCCTGGGCAAAGACGTAGAATACGTAAGAATGCCGGGCGCCACCCACGAACTCAGTCGCAGCGGCAACCCCCGCCAGCGCCTTGACCGCATCCTCCGGATTTACGAGTTTTTTGAAAGATATGTAGGGGATAAAGAGTGAATCAAAACTAAGAGTTTTAACAAAAAAAGCGCGGACGTCCCAAACTGGGAAGCCCGCGCTTTTTTTGAATAAATAATTCTTAAATCAATTCAATAACTCATCGAACGTCAACGACACGTAGTACATCGAACCTACCGATGCGCTGCCGTAAGCCTGCACGTAGGGCTGGCCGAAGAGGTTGGTGCCGCCCACTTTCAGAATGGACTTGATGCTGGGCAATTTGAAGCTTACCTGCGCGTCGAGGTTGTTGATGGCCTGCACCGTAGTGTTGGAAAACAAATCCACGACATCGGCACTGGTGGGCTGCACGAAGCCCGACTGCCACACGAAGGCGTCTTGATGACGGAACGAGGCGTTGAACCCGATGCGGTTGGCACTACCGATGCGGCGACCGACTTTCAGGTTATAGCGATTCTTGGGGGTATTGAAACCAGCGTAGGGCAGCTCGGCCGTTTGGACGAAAGCCTGTTCATCCAAAGCGTTGTAAGCAAAGTTGGCCCCTACGAAGTACCCTTTGGCAATTGAATAGTCGGCGCTGATCGCGACGCCCTGCACGTTGATTTTTTCACTGGTGTTGGCAGGACGCTGGTAAGCCTGACGGGTGCTGGCGCTGCTCACGCCCGACTCGATGGGCAGACCCGGCGCGGCGGGGGCAGTGGGTACCACCACGATAGCCGATCCGATGAAGTTGGTGTACTGGCTGAAATAATAGTAGGCGTCCACGAATAATTTCTTGGCAATAATTCCCTTGTAGCCAATTTCGTAGGCAGCTATGCGCTCGGGTTTAAGCGGGGCGGCCTTATACTTGGGAATAGCCGCCGTAGCGAAAGCGGGCAACACTTGCGCAATAACTCCCGGCCTGTTCGCCGCAAGCGCACCCGGCAACGTAGCATTGACGCCTTGCTGAATGGCTCCGGCAATAACCTGCGGATTGTTGGGAATCTGTCCTGCGGCCACCGCAGCGTTCACCTGAGCGGTAACGCCCGCCGTCACTTGTTGGGTGATGGCAGCCGTAGCGTATGCCATGGCTTGTGCCTGCA
>JBBSKK010000120.1:0-7835 GCA_038256395.1 Cytophagales bacterium
GGTCGTATCGACCTGGAAGCGGTTTTCGGCCCCCAGTTTCATCAAAGCCGCTTTTCCCGCCGGAATGGACTGATGACGAAAGCCTTTGGTTTTGGAAAAAACCAGAATGGCGTCGGGCGCCGCTGCGTCGGACGCCGTCGCGTCGGGCATCGGAGTAGCCTGGGCGGCTAAGGTGAGTAACGTAAGAAGACAGAGGAAAAAGGAGCTTTTTTTCACGAGGATAGAGTTTAGTTGAAAGTTTGGCAAATATATCACTTCACCGCCAGCAAATAAGCCTGCTCGTCGCCCAGGGCGAAGGATTCGCCATCGAGACTGCCGAAGGTTTCGGTGATGGTAAGTCCCGCCTCCTGCATCATGGCGGATAGTTCGGCGAGGGTAAAGACGTACTGCTCGACACTGCGAATAATCCGCTCACTACCAAGGGTATAGATAAGCTCGGCGTGGATAACGCCTTTGGTCACGTCGAATTCGCTGTGAGCCAGATACGTAATGTCATTTCCGATGGGCATCCAGGTGCGTTCCTGGAAATTAGGGAAAACGCTCTCGGCCAACATCTGCGTGTGCGCCACGAAACAGCCGCCAGAGGGCAAGTGACCCGCTATTTTTTGCAAAAACCTTTGCATCTCTTCTCGGGGAAAGAAACTGAAGCTATTGCCCAGGCAGTAGGCTGCAGCATAGGTTTTTTCAGGCAACCGAATTTCATCAAAATCACCTTGCAGTACCGTTAAGGGCAGGTTTTCGGCGCGGACGGCCTCCTCCAGTTCCCGGCAATATTCTTCCGAAATGTCCACGGCAGTCATTTCGTAGCCGCGCCTAGCCAGCGGCAAGGCGTGGCGGCCGTAGCCCGCCATCACATCCAGCACCTTGCTACCGGGCGTGAGTTCCAGCACGTCGGCCAGGAAATCCACCTCCCAGTCGGTGTACTCTTCCGTCTGGCTTTCTTTCCAGGCGATTTGGGGCAAGCCCTCGAAAAAGGTATGGTACCAGGCCATTTTTGCGTCGATTGATTATGCGATTATTATGCTCAAGATTCAAAAATAATGCGTGAAACCGCCAAAGTAGCGAAAGTCCGCTAGAATCGAGAATTTGTACGAAACAACCCTCTTTTATCACAGAAACTTACGAACAGTTTTACGGATTAGTGCCTGAAATAGAGAAAACATTGGAAATGATTCGACAAAAACTACCGTTCACTAAAAAAATGGCAAAAAAATAGTGAACTGTTGGCATAGCAATAGTTAGCGGCTCGTATCTTTGTAAGATTTGTCCTCCCAACTTATACTACCGCTCCACTCGCACCCATGACGCATCACTCCGACCAACGCGCTTACTTTTTCAAGATCGACACCACGATCAAAAAAATCCGCAGCTCGCTGCAAAAAATGCTCAACGAACAGGGCATCGACCTCACGGTCGATCAATGGGTTTTGATCGACCACATCTCCCGCGACCAGGGCATCAGCCAGAACGCCCTGGCCGAAGTTACCTACAAAGATCCGCCCACAGTGACGCGCATTATCGACCTGTTGGAGAAAAAAGGTTTCGTGGAACGCCGCAATGCGGTGGGCGACCGCCGGAAGTTCAACATCCACATGACCAAAAAGGGCCTTCAGGTGCGCGACGAGGCGTTTCCGGTCGTGGCCGAAATCCGCCGCCGGGGCTGGGGCGAGCTGAACGAGGCCGACTACCAGCGGTTTGTCCACATCATGGATTCGATCTATAATAATTTCAACGAAAAAGAATGAGGTTCGCCGCCCAAAGATCAGGCAAAATGTGAGGGCAAAAGCACCCACCTGGCCGACGGCTACCGGGACTCTCCTACCAACCCTAGCAACCCTTCCTTCCCCAGCGACTTGAAAAACCCATCTCCGCTCACAATCAAGTCCCCGGCCAGTTTGGCCTTGTTCTGCTGCATGACCATGATTTTTTCCTCCACCGTATCCGGGCAAATCAGCCGTACGGCGATGACGTTTTTTTGCTGGCCGATGCGGTAACTGCGGTCGATGGCCTGGTTTTCGACCGCCGGGTTCCACCACGGATCGACCAGGAAGACGTAGTCGGCGGCGGTGAGGTTGAGACCCGTACCGCCTGCTTTCAGACTGATGAGAAATACGCGGGTTGCCTCGTCTTCCTGAAATTGGTGGATGACCTCGGGGCGGTTTCGGGTGCTGCCCGTGAGGTAGGCGTACTTGATTTTTTCGCGGTTCAATTCCTTTTTGATCAAATCCAGCATGGCGACGAACTGTGAGAAAACCAGCACTTTGTGGTTGGGCGTTAGGGTGCGTAGTTTTTCCAGCAACTGCTCGATTTTGGTCGAAGTGTCGCCGTAGAGTTTTTCGTCCCCGATGAGCAGCGGCGAGTTGCAGATTTGGCGCAGTTTGGTAATGCCCCTCAGCACGTGCATCCCGTTTTTCTGGATTTCCTCCTCCTTTTCCGCCGAAATGTAGTCGCGGAATTCCCGCTCGTAGGCGTCGTACACCTTCCGCTGTGCTTCGCCCATTTCGCAGTAGAGAATCACCTCGGTTTTTTCGGGCAGTTCGGCGGCGACTTCCTTTTTGGTGCGCCGCAGCACGAATGGGCTGATAATCGACTGCAACCGCTCCGCCGCTCGCTTTTCCTGGAAGCGGTCGATGGGAATGGCGTGGGTGTTTTTGAAATACCGGCGGCTGCCCAGCAAGCCCGGACAGGCGAACGACAACTGCGCGTAAATATCGAAGGTATTGTTCTCGATGGGCGTCCCGGAAATAGCGATGCGGTTGTGGGCTTCCAATAGCCGGGCGGCTTTATAGCGTTGCGACGAAACGTTCTTGATGTTCTGCGATTCGTCCAGGAAAACGTAGTTGAAGACGTATTTTTTCAAAAAAACGATGTCCGAAATCAGCGTGCCGTAGGTGGTGATGATAAGTTCGTACTCGTCAAAACGAGCCAAGTTTTTGACGCGGCCGGGGCCGTGCAGAACGTGTACTTTGAGCGAAGGCACAAACTTGTCAATTTCTTCCTGCCAATTGTGAATCAGCGAGGTAGGAACGACGAGCAGGTTGACGTTTTTGGCTGTTTTTTCTCGCAATAATAAAATGAAGGCCAGAATTTGCAGCGTTTTGCCCAAACCCATATCGTCAGCCAGGCAGCCGCCGAAGCCGAAGTCGTCCAGAAAATTGAGCCAATTCAGTCCCTGCCGCTGGTAAGGCCGCAGCGTCGCTTGTAGTCCGGCGGGAACGGCGGCGGGGGCGATGGCGTCGAAGTTGGACAGGCGGAGATTGTACTGGCTGATTTCCTGTTGCGCCTTTTCGTTCAGCATGGCGGCGTCGAAGAGTTCGGAAATCGTCCGGTACTTGATCTTGGAAATCTGAATCGTCTCATCGTCGTCGGCAATTTGACCCGCGTTGAAGTAGTTCGCCAGTTTGTGCAGCCACTCTGCGGGAATGAGGCCCGTCGTGCCGTCGCCCAAAAGCACGAATTTGCTCTGATTCTTGACCGATTTGTGAAGTTGTTTGAGCGACGCCTTCTTGCGGCCAAACCGCACTTTCACCAGCGCGTTGAACCAGTTGAGCCCGCTGGCGACGTGGATATTGACGTTAGCTTTGTGCGGATTTTGGGTATTACCTTTCAGTTCGCTGAAACCCAGTACTGTGATTCCCTGCTCGCGCCAAACTTCAAAGACATCCAGAAACCAGTCGGCGTCCAGGAAGCGGCGGCGGTGCAGGTAAAAGTACAGCAGCGGGTTGTCCATCTGTTCCAGAAAATCGGGGTGCTGGCCGATGAGCAGCACGATCAAATCGTCCTCCGCCCGCGCGTCGCGCGGAATGCCGAAGTAGTTGCCGCGCTTATCCTGCCCGAAGATTTGTCGCTTCGTCAGCACCGGAATTTCCACCTCGCCGTAGCGCACCACGGGATTGATGAGGACGTAGTCGCCGTGGTCCGAGAGGTAAATCAGCTTTTCGGGCGCATCGTCGAAGCCGCCGCTTTTTCGCTGGGCTTTGGTGCCGGGTTTCAGGTAGTTGTGTTCCACCCGAACGTGAGTTTCCAGGTCGGGCAGCACGTTCAGTTGAAATTCCAGAAAGTCGTCGGGCGCGAGCAGCAGCGGCTGGCTCTGCTTTTTAAAATAAGCCACTGCGTCGAGAATCGGCGGTTTGTCGCATAAATACCAATTCTCGTCCAAGACGACGAAATGGCCAAAGCGCACGTTCAGCCTCGAAAGCGGACAAAAAAACCCGTCGAGGGTCAGATCGCTCTGTATGTGGTAGTGTTTTTCGCCCAGACTAATTTTTACTTTCAAATCCATCGCGGGCTGACTCATTGTCACGGGCGAAAGCGAGCGGGCGAAGATTTTATCCGAAATCTGCTGATCGTGGTAATAAAATCCGTAATCGAACGGATTGCGAATCAGCGATTTGAGCGCTTCGGCGTCGGCAGGCGACTTCTCATAAACTCCCTGAAATTTGGCGAGGGCGGCGTAAAATTTCAGCCCGTCCGGGTGCGGCGCGTCCCACAGTAAATCCAACGGGTTGATGGGGACGAACGGGCCGCGTAACTCGCCCTCGGGACCACCCGCCGGGTGGGGAGCGTACTCGATCAGTTGAGCGTTGAAAAGGTCGTAGTACTTGTGCTTGCCGATAACGACGATGCGCTTTTGCGGCGCGTCGTCGTCGCCCGTTTCCGGCTGATTTCTGGCGACGAGGTACCGCAGCAAGGCGGCGTTTTCTTCCGATTTGGTGGGGCCTAGCTTATTGAATGTCACTAATCTCTCCCTGGCTCAGGTCGCCGGTTTGATAGCCTTTTTTGAACCAGTACATCCGCTGCTGCGAAGATCCGTGCGTGAAGGCATCCGGCACCACGTAGCCCTGTGACTGCTTTTGCAGTTTGTCGTCGCCGATAGCGTTGGCGGCCGTAAGAGCGGCCTCGATGTCGCCGGGTTCCAGGATATTCTGCATATCCTGCGCGTGGTTGGCCCACACGCCCGCCAGGAAGTCGGCCTGTAGTTCCAACTTCACGGATAGTTTATTGTAGTCGGTTTCGGACAAGCGCCCCCGCTGCTCCTGAATCTGGTCAGTGATGCCCATCAGGTTCTACACGTGGTGACCTACTTCGTGCGCGACCACGTAGGCCACGGCAAACTCGCCCGGTGCCTTGAAGCGCTCCCTCAGCAGGTCGCAGAACGCCAGGTCGATATAGACCTTTTGATCCAGCGGGCAGTAAAAGGGCCCCATCGCCGCCGAAGCGCCACCGCAGGCGCCCCGCGTGACACCGTCAAATATTTGCAAGGTCGGCGCTTGGTAACGCGCGCCGTTGTCGGCGTAGATTTTGCCCCAGACGTCCTCGGTACTACCTAGCACGGCTCCCACAAAATCGGCCATTTGGTCGTCGGCCCGCGCGCCGGGCGGACGGGTGCCAACCTGCTGTTCGGTTTGGGAACCCTGAATTTGGGATAATATTTCGGACGGGTCCTGGCCCGTGAGCAGGCCAAAAACGACCACGATGACCACCCCCAGACCACCGATGGCCACCTTGCTGCCGCCGGACATGCCACGACGGTCTTCCACGTTGCTACTTCTTCGTAAATCGCGCCAGCGCATACTATTTTATATTTAGAGGTTGAATGACGGTTTTTCTAAAAATACTTTGCCAAAGGTATTCTCTTTTTGTACTGTACCCGAGTATTTTTGTAAAATACTGATTGATAGCCGTAGTTAAATCAAATTTAGACCAAAATTTTTCTTTTAGAAAAAAGTGGGCGACTATCAAGCGGGGCTTTATCGAAAATTTCTATTACCGCACTGGCAGCCCGGTTGAACTTTGATGACTTCTTTCATCCTAAAAGGCTGTTTTTGTTGCTTGCCAGGCCACTGGAGCGGCCGCTTCAAATATCAGCCTTTTTGTTTTTTACGCCAGTATTCTTTCACAGTAGGTGCGACCGACATCGCTGTCACCAACCAAAAAAATAACCAAATGAAAATCGAAGTCTGCGCCTATTCTCTGGAATCCTGTCTAAACGCTCAGCAAGCCGGAGCCGCCCGCGTCGAACTCTGCGGTGGCCTGGGCGAAGGCGGCACCACACCCAGCGCGGGCCTAATCGCGGCGGTGCGCGAAAACATTCAAATCGACCTCTACGTGATGATTCGTCCTCGGGGTGGCGACTTCGTCTATGAAGAATCGGAAATAGATGTCATGCGCCGCGACATCGACATCGCCAAATCTCTGGGCGCCAATGGCGTGGTATTGGGCATACTGCTGCCCAACGGCGAAGTCGATGTGCCTCGCACCCGCAGCTTGGTAGAATATGCTCAGCCACTCGGCGTAACCTTCCACCGCGCCTTCGACCTCACTCCCGACCCGCTTTCTGCCTTAGAAACCATTATTGAAACGGGCTGCGAGCGTATTCTAACTTCCGGCCAAAAGCCCACCGCACCGCAGGGGGCCAATCTGTTAGCCGAACTGGTGAGGAAAGCCAACGACAGAATCGAAATCATGGCGGGCGGTGGCGTATCGGCGGCCAACGCGCAAGCCCTCGCGGCCACGGGCGTAAACGCGCTCCACCTCACGGGCAAGGCGTTCCGGCCCGGTCGGCAGACGTACTTCCCGGCGGATATTTCGATGGCGGGCGAAATCCCCGACGAGCGCAGCGTCCTCTACACCGACCCCGAGCGCGTAGCGGCAGTGGCGCGGTTGGCGTGTGGGAAAACCACTTAAACCCTTAAACTCTTCAACATTTCAACGATAGACCACGCTGCTGCTTTCCCACTAAAAACCCGTATTTTTGGCTTTCAAGAATAGCAAAAAAGCCATGCGGAAAGAATACATAAACGGAGAAGGCGAAAGCCTGTCCAACACCGAAAAAGATATAGAAAGGGCGCTACGGCCGCTGTCGTTCGAGGATTTTACGGGCCAGGAGAAAATCCTGGAAAACCTGAAAATCTTTGTCAAAGCCGCCAAACAACGCGGCGACGCCCTGGATCACGTGCTGCTGCACGGCCCGCCGGGCCTGGGCAAAACCACTCTCTCGCACATCGTCGCCAACGAACTGGGCGCCAATATCAAGATAACCTCCGGCCCGGTGATGGACAAACCCAGTGACCTAGCCGGACTGCTGACCAACCTGCAGCCCGGCGACGTTCTTTTCATCGACGAAATCCACCGTCTCAGTCCTATTGTGGAGGAATACCTCTACTCCGCGATGGAGGACTACAAGATCGACATCATGCTCGACAGCGGCCCCAACGCCCGTTCGGTGCAAATTGGCCTGAATCCCTTCACCCTCGTGGGTGCTACCACCCGCGCCGGACTACTCACCTCACCGCTTCGGGCGCGCTTCGGCATCAACGCCCGGCTGGAATACTACGATGCCAAACTGCTGACCACCATCGTGCTGCGTTCGGCGGACTTGCTCGGCTCGCCCATCGACGACGAAGCAGCCTACGAACTCGCCCGCCGCAGCCGGGGAACGCCCCGCATTGCCAACAACCTGCTACGCCGCACCCGCGATTTTGCGCAGGTGAAGGGCAGCGGCCACATCACCGTCGCCATCGCCGAAATGGCCCTCACCGCCCTCGATGTGGACCAAAACGGCCTGGACGAGATGGACAACCGGATCCTGACCACTATTATTGAAAAATTCAAGGGCGGCCCTGTGGGTCTGTCCACCATCGCCACGGCTTGCAGCGAAGAGGCCGAAACAATTGAAGAGGTGTACGAACCGTTCTTAATTCAGGAAGGCTACCTCAAGCGCACCGCCCGCGGTCGTGAAGCCACCGAAATGGCCTACCGCCATCTCGGCATTTTACCCAGACATCGAACCGGAGAATTGTTCTAGGGTGGAGCATCGTTGGGCTTTGCGTTAA
>JBBSKK010000121.1:0-7783 GCA_038256395.1 Cytophagales bacterium
CCCGTGATGCGGTAGAAGCCGTTCTCGTCGCGCAGACAGCCATCACCCGTGAAGTACATGCCGGGGTAGGCCGAGAAGTAGGTTTTGCGGCAGCGCTCGTGGTCGCCCCAGGTGGTGCGCAGCATACCGGGCCAGGGGAATTTGATGCAAAGGTTGCCGCTTACACCGTTGCCCTCGATTATATTTCCGTTCTCATCCACTAATACGGGCTGCACACCGGGCAAAGGCAGGGTGGCAAAAGTGGGTTTTTCGGGCGTGACACCCGCGATGGCCGTAATCATCATGCCGCCCGTTTCAGTCTGCCACCAGGTATCCACTAGTGGGGTCTTGTCGTGGCCGATGTTATGCTTATACCAGTGCCAGGCTTCCTCGTTGATGGGTTCACCGACAGAACCCAGCTTTTTCAATGACGATAGGTCGTAGTCTTTTACGTATTGCAACCCAAAGCTCATCAGCGAGCGAATGGCCGTGGGCGCGGTATATAGAATGTTGACCTTATGTTTCTCGGTAATGGCCCAGAAACGTCCGGCGTCGGGGTAGGTCGGGACGCCCTCGAACATCAGCGAAGTAGCCCCGTAGCAAAGCGGGCCGTACACGATGTAGCTGTGGCCCGTGATCCAGCCGATGTCGGCGGTGCAAAAATGCACCTCGCCCGGCTCGTACTGGAAGACGTTGGCAAAGGTGTAGGTCGTGTAAACCATGTAGCCGCCGCAGGTATGCACGACACCCTTGGGCTTACCCGTGGAGCCGGATGTGTAAAGAATGAAAAGCGGATCTTCGGCGTCCATTTCCTCGGCGGGGCAGTCGGTGTCCACATGCTTCACCTCTTCTTCCCACCAGTGGTCGCGGCCTTTGAGCATCGAAACCGGTGTTCTGGTGCGGGTCATGACGATGACATCTTTTACGGTGGTGCATTTTTCCAGCGCGTCGTCCACGGTTTCCTTCATCGCAATGACTTTCTGTCCCCGGAAAGCGCCGTCGGAAGTAATAACCATCGTGCAGGCGGCGTCGTTGATGCGGTCGGCAATGGCGCGGGCCGAAAAGCCGCCGAACACCACCGAGTGAATGGCCCCGATGCGAGCGCAGGCCAGTACCGCAATGGCCAGTTCGGGTACCATCGGCAGGTAAATGCACACGCGGTCGCCTTTTTTGACGCCGTATTTTTTCATGACGTTGGCAAACTGGCACACCCGGCGGTGGAGTTGGCTGTACGTAATCGTGACTGCCTTGTCGTCGGGTTCGTTAGGTTCCCAAATAAGCGCCGCTTGATCGCCGCGCTCGGCTAAGTGACGGTCCAGCGCGTTCTCCGTTATATTTAGCTTCGCGCCTTTGAACCACTCGATTTTGGGTTCCTCGAAGTTCCAGTCCAGAACTTTGTCCCAGGGCTTGCGCCATTGGAAGTTACTGGCTATCTCGCCCCAAAAACCTTCGGGGTCGTTGACGCTTTTCTGGTAGGCTGTTTGGTATTCTTCGAATATGGTCGTTTTCATGTAGGGGTAGTATTTGGTTAAGGGTTTATGCTTATTTTTTTAATAGTTCATCTGCCTGATTAGGAAATTTTTGAATAAGCCAATTCATCACATCTAGCTGATCTTTGGCGGGTGCTCGCCTAACTTGGGCAATGAGTTTGATAGCTTCGGGCCGGTTAAGCGTAAGATTTGAAGCACCTTCATTGCAGATCGAACAGATTGCCCGCACATTATTTGGTTCGTCGGTTCCGCCCATCGACTTGTCGATAATGTGGCCTATGTGAAGACGCGTTTTTCTGCCATTATCGTAAGGATGAATATCTCCGGCGGCGGCACCGCACATTTGGCAGGTAAAGCCATTTCTATCAAGCACAAAAGCTCTCGTTTCTTTGGAAATACCGCGTTCAAAAGCGGGGAGGGTCTTTAAATCAATGAGTAAATACTGACCGGGTTTCAATTCACTTCGATCGTTGTGGGTGACAATATTGAAACCTTCCTCATTTCTGAGTTCCCGTACTCGCCTGGCCCACTCACTTGTCCCGGCTACTTTCCGCAGTATGTCCGAGTCCAGAACCACGCCGACATTTTCAGAAAAGAAATCTCTAAGCTTGGCCCTCGACCCCTGACCTTTCGGAGCTTTACTTGCCATACCTCAATGCTTTTATGATTGATTTCCCAATTGCCTCGGCAACTGGCGGGGGAAACGCGTTTCCTACTTGGCGGTAGGCAGGCGTCTTTTTTCCAACAAATTTCCATTCTTTTGGAAAACCCTGCACCAACGCGGTCATGTTTAAAGTAAGTCTTGGATTTCCCTGGAAGCCGTTCACGGGTGGCTGGTTCGCAAGACCTTTGCCATCGACACCTAATTCGGCCCAAGCTTTTTTAGCCCGCGTTGGGCCGAGGTCGGCTCCGCCGTGTTTTTTGGAACCACCTACCAAAGTTGGAGCGATTTTGTCAGCCCTCTGTTTCCATTCATCGACGCTCTCCCAACCCAATGAAGCCATTTCTTCGTATAGCAATTCCCCAATGGATTCTGGCTCGGTAGCCCTTCTTTTTGGCCACTCAAAGTAGGGAGCGTACTCCTTTTTTAAACCGACGAGGATGGCCCTAGGACGAAGCTGAGACACGCCATAATCCGAGGAATTGAGCAACTGCCAGTAGCATTCGTAGCCTAATTCACCCAGGCTGCGTAAAATATGCGCCCGATAGTTCTTGAATTTTGGATCCAATATTCCCCGCACATTTTCGAGCAGTACGGCCTTAGGATTACACTCTTTGGCTATCCGCATGGCTTGCGGGAACAGGTCGCGGTCGTCCAATTCTCCCAATTGCTTCCCGGCAATCGAGAACGGCGGACAGGGGACGCCACCAGCCAGCAAATCGACCTGACCCACAAAGTTGATGGCGCTAAATTCTTTGACATCGTTTTCAACCACATTCCATTCAGGCCGATTTTGTCGTAGGGTCTGACAAGCCAGAGGCTCTATTTCAACCAAGGCAATATGTTCAAATCCAGCCCTTTCCAGCCCAAGTGCTTGCCCACCGGCTCCGGCACAAATTTCGAGTGATGTGAAGATTTGCTTGGTTGCGGCTTTTTTCAAAACTGTTTTTAGTTTTTTTGTAAAATTCCGAAGCTCACAGGAATTTGTTTTTCAGGCTTAAATCTACGAAAGATTTGGGCAAACACAGAAAACCATCCGCTACCACATATAGGCGGAAAAGCCTTTAATCTTTAAAATTGATTCAAGAAACTACTTCCTCCCGCTGTGGCCAAATCATCTCGATCACCCACGCAAAGCCAATCACCAGCGCACAACCGATCAGATTGAGCCACAGGAAAGCCGTCAACTCCTGCCAATAACTCAACACCACGAAGAATTCCCCAATCACCGCGCCCCAGAACACGGCCCGGCTGCCGATGGATTTGAAATAGAAAGCCACCAGGAAAACGCCAAGAATCACGCCGTAAAACAGCGACCCCAGCACGTTGACGGCTTCGATCATAATGCCCAGCCGACTGGCATACTGCGCCACAATGATGCAGAACACGCCCCAACCGAAAGTAGCCCAGCGGGAGGCATTCACGTAGTACTTATCAGAACCATCCTTACTGACTTGCCGCTTGAAAATATCTATAATCGTGGTGGAAGCCAGCGAGTTGAACGCCGCCGCCACCGAGCCCATCGAGGCCAGCAGAATCACGGCGATCAGCAGCCCGACCAGACCCGCCGGGAGGTAGTCGATCACGAAGCGGAGGAAGATGTAGTTGACGTCGTTGGTTTCCTCGCCGTTGGCCTTAGAAATCAAGTCCTGCGCTTCCTGACGCACGGCTTGTACTTTTTCCTCGGCGACTCCCAGATAGGTACGTTCGCGCTCCACGGCGGCCTCGTCGTCCTTGTTTAGGGCCTCGGTCAGGGCCAGCACGTGGGGACGCTTTTCGCTTTGCAGGATGGCGTGGCGGTCTTCCAGCTTTTGGTACTCCGGCGCGTACTCCGTCGCCATCACCTGCTCGACCTTCACCTGGTTGAAGAACATCGGCGGCGTAGTGAATTGATAAAATGCAAACACCAAAGCCCCCACCATCAAGATAAGGAACTGCATCGGGATTTTTAATAGGCCGTTCATCGCCAGTCCCAAGCGGCTCTGTCCCACCGAACTACCCGTGAGGTAGCGGCCCACCTGCGACTGGTCGGTACCGAAGTAGGACAACTGCAAAAAGAAGCCGCCAATCATGCCCGACCAGACGTTGTAGCGGTTATTGAGGTCGAAGGTAAAGTCGATGACGTTGGTTTTGCCCATCTTGCCCGCCACGTGCAGCGCGTCGGTGAAGGAGACATCGTCGGGTAGCAGTTTCACGACCGTAACGCCCGCGATGACCATGCCCAGCGTGACGATGCCCATCTGCTGCAAGTGCGTGTGTGACACGGCTTTGGCCCCGCCCGTGACGGTATAGAGCATCACCAAACCACCAGAAATGATATTGGTCCACATAATATCCCAGCCCAGGATGGCCGACAAAATGATGGAAGGGGCGTAGATGGAAAGCCCGGTCGAGAGACCTCTTTGTAATAAAAATAGCCCCGCCGTGAGGCTACGGGTGCGCAGGTCGAAGCGGCCTTCGAGGTACTCGTAGGCGGTGAAGACGTTGAGCTTGTGGAACTTTGGCACAAATGTGATGCACAGCACGATCATGGCGAAGGGCAGTCCGAAATAGAACTGCACGAAGCGCATTCCGTCGGTGTAGGCCTGTCCCGGTGCCGACAAAAAAGTGATGGCACTGGCCTGCGTCGCCATCAGCGACAGCGTGACGTGGTACCAAGGCAGCGAGCGGTCGGCCCGCAAGTAGGAGTTGATGTTTTTGTTTTCGCGGCTGCGGTAGATACCGTAGCCCACGATGAAAGTAAGCGACAACGCCAAGACGATCCAGTCGAGATAACTCATTGAAAGTGAATCATGAAGGCGTAGAAAAGAACAATTAGCAGCAGCAGGACGCCAACAATAATGACGTACATCTGCCGCCAAGTTTTGACAAACGGTGGCAGTCCTTCGTTAGGGAGACTTTCCTCTTCGGGTAGGGGCATGAGGTAGGGTTGGGTTGGCAAAGGTCATGAAGCAAAAATAGAACCCTTTTTGGAATGTAGGGAAATTTTCTCGGGATTAATGCCTTTCCTGTGTTTACCCTACTACATCGCTCGACTTCACGGGCAGGTGCCGGATGCGCTTGCCACTGGCCCGGTAAATGGCATTGGTCAGGGCGGCGGCCGTGGGTGCCTGCGCTGCCTCGCCCGCCCCGAGCGGTTCGAGTTCTGGTTGGTCGATGACGGCGATTTCCACCCGAGGAACCTCGGTGTATCGAATAATCGGGTAAGAAGTCCAGTCGCGGGTGCTGATTTGCCGCTGGTCGAAACCCACCTCTTCCTTTAAAGTCCAACTGGTCGCCTGAATCAGGCAGCCCTCGGTTTGGTTGATGATTCCGTCCAGGTTGATGACCTGCCCGGCATCGAGAACCGCCCATATTTGGCGTACTTTCACCTCACCTGAGTTCTTATCCACCGCTACCTTGGCGGCTACGGCGCAGTAGGAAGCCACGTTTTTGTAGCGCGAAAAAGCCAGCCCAATTCCTTCGTTGGGTGCCGTCTTTTCGCCTTCGATCATTTCCCCCAGCTTGTGCATTACGGCAATGGCGCGTTCGTCGGTGGAGTGCCTCAACCGGAAAGCCAGCGGGTCTTGTCGGGCTTTTTCGGCCAGTTCATCCATGAGCGACTCGATGGCAAAAATATTGGCGTAAGCCCCCAAACTCCGCAGCGACGACACCCGCAACGGTCCCTCGAAAGCGTGGGCGTCGATTCTCAGATTGGGAATGTTGTAATAGGGTTCGGAATTTCGGTACCCGCCCCCGAAATACCCCAGCGTGAGTTGGGGAAAGGGTTTGGCCAAATACCAGGCCGCCAGCAGGTTGCCGGGATGGCCGCCAGGGCGGTTGCTGTGGCCGTCGGACCATACATTGTAGCGCCAGTGCGAGATTTTGCCCCGCTCGTCCAGCCGGGCTTCGGCTTCCATACCCATAGCGCTGCCGTAGGGTTCCCAGGCGTGTTCGTCTTCGCGCATCCATTGCAGCCGAATGGGCGTTCCCGGCATCGCCATTGCCACCAGAGCGGCATCGGTGGCGGCGTCGTCGGCCCCGTTGTGGCCGTAGCAGCCCGAGCCGGGTGTACCAATCAGGTGGACTTTTTCGGGTTCCAGGCCCAGCATTTTGGCCAGCGCGTCCCGAAACGGGTAAATCCCCTGGCTGTGCGTCCAGACGTGCAGCGTTCCTTCTTGGTACAAAGCCACGCCGCAAGACGGACCGATGGAGCCGTGCATTTGGTAAGGTTTGAAAAAGCTGGCTTTCACCGTTTTTCCATCCGGCTGATCCAGTGCTTCGACCGATCCCTGCTCTTTGACTTTCTGGCTCTTCGCCGGAATTTTCCTAATGTATTCTGCCAAATCCTGACCACCGGGCAGCGGTGGCGCGTCCGACCAGCGGGCGTGTTCCAGAGCTGCCTGCCGGGCCAATACCGCCTGGTACTCGTCGGCGGCTACTACGGCCATAAAGGTACCGTCGATGACGGTTTTCAGAAGATTGGGGACTTTCTCGGCGAATGCCCGCTCGTCGAACGAAAGTAGTTTCACCCCGTAAGACGGGGGGCGCACGACTCGGGCGTGTACCATGCCTGGCATCCGCAAATCCTGCACGTATAGTGCCTGCGCCCGCACCATCTGCTCGATATCGGTGCGGGGAATGGCCTTGCCGACGTAGCGGTAGGTTTCGGGCGATTTTAGTTTTACGGGCAGTTTCACCTCGCCTTGCAGTTGCTTCCCATTCAGGAGTTGGGCAAAGGTCAGGGTTTGTTTTTTCCCTTTCCGGCTGACTTTCCCGTTCGCCATCGTGAGTTGCTCCGGCTGGGTTTGCCAGCGTTGGGAGGCCATGTCCAGGAGTTGCTGGCGGGCAAAGGCCGCTGCGTACCGCACCGACATCGCACTATTTTCCATAGACCCGCTCCCGGCCGTGTACCCTTCGTTGGGGGTGCGTCCGGTTTCGGCCAGGTGTACTTCCACTTGATCGAGGTTTAGATCCAGTTCTTCGGCGGCAACCTGCGCAATGGCCGTGCGAACGCCCTGCCCCAGTTCCATTT
The DNA here is from genome assembly GCA_038256395.1 of Cytophagales bacterium. Classification (GTDB taxonomy): domain Bacteria; phylum Bacteroidota; class Bacteroidia; order Cytophagales; family Spirosomataceae; genus Persicitalea. The sequence continues at coordinate 7,145 of JBBSKK010000121.1, forward strand.
TGCCGATCAGCACCCGCACCCGACCGTCGCCCAGCACTTCCAGCCAGGCGTCGAGCCTCGGCTGGCGGCGCAGACTACCGGGTAGCGTTTCTTCCAGAAGCGCCGGCCCGGCCTCGGCCCAAGCGTTTCCCAGCAGGGAAAAACTGACGGTCAGGCAGCCGAGGCTGTTAATGAATTTCCGGCGCGAAAACTGCGGGTTGTACGATGCTTCTTTCATGGTGATTTTTTGCAAAAAGAAAATTCAGGACTCGTTGGCCGCCCGCTGAACGGCCTTGATGATTCGGGTGTGGGTGCCACAACGGCATAAGTTACGGTCCAACCCGGCCCGAATTTCGGTTTCATTGGGCTTTTTGTTGCTTTCCAGCAAGGCCACCGCCGCCATTACCATGCCGTTGAGACAGTAGCCGCACTGGGCCGCCTGTTCTTTCACGAAAGCGCTTTGCACCGGGTGTAGCTTCCCGTCGGGAGCCGCCAATCCTTCCAGCGTGACGATGTCACGGCCCGCCATTTCTTCCACGGGTACCCGGCAACTGGGTACCGCCACGCCATCCATCAACACCATGCAGGAGCCACAGACCTCGATGCCGCAGCCGTACTTCGGACCGTTCAATTCCAGTTGGTTGCGCAGCACGTAAAGCA
>JBBSKK010000122.1:0-7777 GCA_038256395.1 Cytophagales bacterium
GAAAAGCCCTCGGGAGCCTACACGGGCGAGATTTCGGCCCCAATGCTCAAATCCATCGACATTCCCTACGTCATTATCGGCCACAGCGAGCGGCGGCAGTACTTTGGCGAAACCAACGCGCAGTTGGCCGAGAAAGTCAACATCGCCCTTGAAAATGACCTGACGCCCATCTTCTGCTGCGGCGAGTCGCTGGACCAGCGGGAGAACCATGATTACATTGGTTTTGTAAAAAATCAAATCACCGAAAGCCTTTTCCACCTCGACGCCTGGCAACTTGCCAAGGTCGTCATTGCCTATGAACCCATTTGGGCCATCGGCACCGGCCTGACCGCCAGCGCCGGGCAAGCCCAGGAAATGCACGCCGCCCTGCGCGCGCACCTGGCCGAAAAATACGGCAGCGAAGTGGCCGAAAAAATCAGCATCCTCTACGGCGGCAGCGTGGGCGCCGCCAACGCCGCCGAACTCTTCGCCAACCCCGACGTGGACGGCGGTCTGGTAGGAGGAGCGTCTTTAAAATCAAGGGACTTTACCGAAATTGTAAAAGCGAGATAATTAACCCCATGAAACTCTACCGAACCCTCCACGGCATCCTGCTGGAAAAAGAAAACCAGTACTATCGCCTCCACGAAAGCGACTGGGACAACGTCGTGAACCGCGATGACCTGCACGAATGGCTCATCACCCAAACCGAAAGTTTGCTGCTGTTGCCTTTCAACGATGGCTCGCCCATGCCGGAAGTAATTTCCCCCATCGGCACGCAGGAAGTCTGGGCGTCGGGTGTAACGTATTTCCGCAGCCGCGAGGCCCGCATGGAGGAGTCCGAAAAAGCGGGCGGTGGAAGTTTTTACGACCGCGTTTATTCTGCCGAGCGGCCCGAACTTTTCTTCAAAGCCAACGCCTGGCGCGTCGTGGGCGATTCGGGAAAGGTACGCATCCGCAAAGACTCTGGCTGGGACGTTCCCGAGCCGGAACTGACGCTGTTCGCCACGTCTTCCGGCAAACTGGTAGGCTACACCATCGGCAACGACATGAGTTCGCGCAGCATCGAGGGCGAAAACCCGCTGTACCTGCCGCAGGCCAAATCTTACGACGGCAGCGCGGCCCTCGGCCCCTGCCTGTACGTGACCGCCGAGCCGCTCTCGCCCGACACCGAAATCAGCATCGCCATCATCCGCAACGGCGAGGAGGTCTTCGGCAACATGGTGCTGCTTTCCCAAATGAAGCGTAAGCCCGAGGAACTGCTCGGCTTCCTCTTCCGCGAAATGGCCTTCCCGAAGGGCGTATATCTGATGACGGGAACAGGCATCATTCCACCTTCGGAGTTCACCTTGCAGTCGGGCGATAAAATCTACATTACCATCGAGCCGATTGGGACGCTGGTGAATACGGTGGCGTAGGGCTACAGGCACTTCATCTTGTAATCCCAAATTTGGAACATCTCCATCGTTAGACTTTTTGGCAAAACGTAGGGAACGCATACTTTCTTTATTCTTATGAACTTCTTTACCCCACTCGAAATAAAGTCTCAAAACCCTGGTCTCAGCACCGGACGAGAATCCTGGGAAGGCCAGGGCGAAACGCTGGAATCGTACTCGCCTGTCAATGGCAAACGCATCGCCACCACCCAAGAGACCGCGCGGGAAGACTACGACCGCGTAATTGAAACCGCCCAAACTGCCTTCAAAACCTGGCGCATGAAACCCGCGCCGCTGCGGGGCGAGATCGTCCGCCAGATGGGCGAGCGGTTCCGGCAGCACAAGCAGGCGCTGGGCGAACTGGTGAGTTACGAGATGGGCAAGAGTTTGCAGGAAGGCTTGGGCGAGGTCCAGGAAATCATCGACATCTGCGACTTCGCCGTGGGCCTTTCCCGCCAACTGTACGGCCTTACCATGCACAGCGAACGACCCGCGCACCGGATGTACGAGCAATGGCACCCATTGGGTGTAGTGGGCATCATTTCGGCCTTCAACTTTCCGGTGGCCGTCTGGTCGTGGAACGCCATGATCGCCTGGGTTTGCGGCGATGTGTGCGTCTGGAAGCCCTCGGAGAAGACGCCGCTTACTGCCATAGCCTGTCAGAATATCATCCGCGACGTGCTGAAAGCCAATGAAGTACCCGAAGGCGTGTCGTGCCTGGTCGTAGGCGGACGTAACGTAGGCGAGTGGATCGCTGACGACGCTCGGGTCGCCTTGGTTTCGGCCACGGGCAGTACCCGCATGGGCAAGGCCGTAGCCGAAGCCGTCGGGCGGCGGCTGGGCAAAAGCCTGTTGGAGCTGGGCGGTAACAACGCCATAATCGTTACGCCGGGGGCGGACATGGCGGTGGCGATTCCGGCCATCGTGTTTGGGGCGGTCGGTACCGCCGGGCAGCGCTGCACGAGTACGCGGCGGCTGATCGTGCACGCGAGCATCTACGACGACATGAAACAGCGACTGCAAAAGGCCTACGCCCAACTCCGTCTCGGCGACCCGCTCGATGCCAATTACCACGTCGGCCCGCTAATCGACCGGCAGGCCGTGGCGGCCTACGAGGCGACGGTCGAGGAAATCCGGGCCCAGGGCGGCTCGTTCGTCGTGGAGCCGGCAGTGCTGTCGGGGCAGGGTTTCGAGTCGGGCTGTTACGTGCGGCCCTGCGTGGCCGAAGCCGAAAACGATTGGGCCATCGTGCAGCAGGAAACCTTTGCGCCGATTCTCTATTTAATAAAATACGACAGCCTGGAAGAAGCCATCGAACTTCAGAACGGCGTACCGCAAGGTCTTTCTTCAGCAATTTTCACCCTCAATTTGCGCGAGGCGGAGCGTTTTCTCTCGGCGGCGGGCAGCGACTGCGGCATCGCCAATGTCAATATCGGCACCTCGGGGGCCGAAATTGGCGGGGCCTTTGGCGGCGAAAAAGAAACGGGCGGCGGGCGCGAATCCGGCTCCGATGCCTGGAAAACCTATATGCGTCGCCAGACTAACACCGTGAATTACGGCACAGATTTACCTTTGGCTCAGGGGATTACTTTCGAGCTGTGAGGTAGTTTTCAGGAAAAGTAGGCGAACCTAATTCGTTCGGGAGGGATATTTGCTATTTTTGTGATTGTTTTCAAAAAGCATTTACCCATGAACGAGTTGAGCGGCAAAGAATTCAAACTGTCCTCCGCGCAGGTATCTTCCAATGTGGCCGACGAGGTAGTCATCCTTAATCACGATAAAGGCGTGTATTACGGTTTGGGCGAAGTAGGCGCGGCGATATGGAGTGCACTGGAAAGCGGCCCCAAGTCGCTCGACGAACTTTGTGAGTTGGTCACGACGGAGTATGAGGTGGATCCAGAAACCTGCGAAGCGGATATTTCGGCCCTGCTCAATGAACTGATGGAAGAGGAACTGGTCGAAATCAGCTCCTAGACTGCTATTCCATTGCGACAGAAAGAAACGCTTTGGGAAAAAGCCCAAAAACTGCGGGCCGAACAGTGGGTTTTTCTGGCAAAAGCCGTTGCCACTCTGCTTACTATAAAAGTGGGTTTGAAATTATTCTCATTCAATAAATTCAAGATGCTGTTCTCTCGAATGACAAAAAGCGAGAGAAGCACTGCCCACAGCGACCTGTACATTGAGGACACCGCCTGGGCGGTGCGGACAGCGGCCCACGTGTTACCCATTTCCCTCACCTGCCTTCCCCAGGCCCTGGCGGTCAAGTACCTGCTTCGGCACGATCCGAACCTGCCGCTGAACATCGGGGTGCAGCAGTCGGCTACGGCCGGTTTCGAGGCCCACGCCTGGGTCGAGCGGGCCGGGCAAATCGTCATCGGGGAGTGGCCCGAAGGCAAAACGTACCGCCCCCTCTGGGTGTGGGAATGACCCTGGCAAACCAACCGATTCATGCCGCTTTACCAAGCTTTCGATCTACGTATCTACTCTGAAATACCGCTACCGGAATTGGTTCAGGCGGAAAAATCGGAAAAGGCGGTCGATGTGAAAATCATCCGTTCGGCGGTACCCTTTCCCGAACTGAAACCCACTTCGATTCAGCGCCGGGGAATCATGGCCGAAAGCGCCGAAGGGGAGGACGGAACTATTTACCTGCGTTGGGAAGGTGTCGCTGGCTACAAAGCCGTGAATGGCCATACGCTTCACGTAAAGACGTACACCGAAGACGCCGGGTTGCTGAGTTTATTTACGGTTAGTGAAGCGTTGGGGTGCATCCTTTTTCAACGCGGCCTACTGCTGCTCCACGCCAGTTCGGTTCAGGTGGGTGAGGTGGCGTATAGTTTCCTTGGAGAGCCGGGCGCGGGCAAATCCACCACGGCCACGGCCTTCGTCAAACACGGTGCTTTACTGCTTAGCGATGATCTTACCGCTATTTGCTTCGACGACAAAAACCGTCCCTACGTTCTTCCGGCCTATCCCCAACTGAAAATCTGGGAAAATGCGGTGGACGGCCTGAAATTTGACAAATCGGAACTCGCGCCTGTGGCCGAAGGAATCAACAAATTTTCCCTCCGGCCAAGCCATAACTTCCCTGCCCAACCCGTACCCCTGGCAAAGATTTTTTTACTGCACAAGCCGGCCGATCTGGCTGCTGACCAAAAACTCTCGCCCATTGAAGCCCCCATCGAGTTGGTTCGGCATTTTCCCCTCAGTACCCACCTTTTGCGTGGCAGGGTACACCAGAATCATTTTCAGCAAAGCTCATGGTGTGCTGTTCACGCCGAAATATGGAACAAAAAACGCCCCGATGGCTTCATGGACTTGGAAAAGTGGGTTTTGGAAGAATATTCTGCTTAGTATTGGCGCATGGACAATCTCCTGGAGGATATAAGCCCCGAGTTGAGGTTGCTGCTCGTGGCGGCCAACCCCGCCCATTTTTTGCCCCGAACAAAATGGCCTGACCTGGATTGGCACCGGGTAGAAGAACTGGCAAACTGGCACCAAATTCAGGCCCTGCTATACCGGGAAATACGGAACCGGCCCGGGGTACCGGTGGAATTTCTGGAATCGATGCACGACGATGCTACTTCCAAAGCCGTCGGCAACATGATGCTGATGAAAGAATCGGTGCGCCTGATGCAGCAGCTTCAAAAAAATGGAGTGGGGGCATTTCTAATGAAGGGTGCTTTGTGGGCCACACTTTACTACGAAGAAATCGGGCTGCGCGAATTCGGAGACATCGACTTTTTTGTAAATAAACCTGACGTGCCCAACAGCGTGGTCGCCATGGAAAAGGCAGGCTATGTGGCCGACAAGTACCGCGCTTATTTGTTGGACGACCCCACCAGAAGCGACCTGTACTTCGCCACCGACTACCAGTTGCCGCTCGAGGCTAAAACCCCGCAGCTTATCAAATCGGTGGAGTTGCAATGGCGGGTCGCCTATCCCCGCCTTGCGTTCTCGCTCGACTGGTTAGAGCTAATGGATCAATGCGAAGAACATTCGGTTGCCGGGATGACCATGCGGGTACCACGGGCCGAAAACCAATTTCTGCTGATGATCGTCCACCACATGGGTATCGAAGAACTGGATAAACTCAAGTACGGTATGGATCTGGTAATGCTGCTGCGCAAGGATGGTGCCCGATTGGATTGGGATTATGTTTTCTCCAAAGCCCGGGAGAAAGGTTTTGGGCGGATGGTGACGATGGCACTACGAATTGCCCAAATGCTGGACGCACGAATCACTTTTCCAGAGGCCGTGCAGTTGGAAATGGACGAAGTGGAAAACGGCGGATTTATTAAAAGTACCCTGCAACATTGGGAAGACACCAGGGCCAAACCGCTAACCAAGTCGTGGCGCATCGTGCTACATCAGTTGAAGCACCGCGACCGCTGGACCGATAAGTGGCGTATTCTGCAAGCTCACGCCCGCTATGCCGCCCAATTCAATTTGCTCTACCACAAGGCGCGATGGTACCTTCAGTAGCAAGATTTGACAACTTTTTGAAAGTTGTCAAATCTACTGGCAATCGCAACAAAAAACGGGCAGCAGAACTTTCGTTCCACCACCCGTTCCCTTTCCACCACTCTTCAACCAATTAACCTTTCGGTGCTACTGTCGGGGCGTCAACCTCCGCCACTACTGCGTCTTCATTTTCTGCTTCGGCGGCTGCCTCGGCCAACTTTTCTTCCTCCGCGTGCTTCACCGCCTCCTCGTGGACAGCAGCTTCCTCGCGGGAGCGGCGGTTGACGTAAGCCTGGTAATTCGTTTCTTTCTCAAAAGGGCGTTTTCCGATCAATTTTTCAAGATCACTTTGGAACAGGATTTCCTTTTCCAGCAGTTCCTGGGCGATTATTTCCAATTGCTCACGCTTATCGCGCAGCATACCCAGCACGTGTTGGTAAGCTTTGTCCACCAATATGCGTACTTCGTGGTCGATTTTCTCCGCCGTATTTTCCGAGTAAGGTTTCGTAAAGTTGTAGTCCGACTGTTTGGAATCGTAGAACGAGATGTTGCCGATTTTGTCGTTCATACCGTACATCGTCACCATGCTGTACGCCACCTTCGTGACGCGTTCCAGATCGCTCAAAGCGCCAGTCGAAATCTTGCCAAAAACTACGTCTTCCGCCGCACGACCGCCCAGGGTCATGCACATTTCGTCAAAGAGTTGCTCGGTACGGTACAGATACTGCTCGCGCGGCAGGTACTGCGCGTAGCCTAGCGCGGCCACACCGCGCGGCACTATCGTCACCTTTACCAATGGGTCGGCGTGTTCGAGGTACCAACCTGCCACCGCGTGGCCGGCTTCGTGGTAAGCCACGATTTGCTTCTCCTCGGGCGAAATCAGTTTGTTTTTCTTTTCCAAACCACCGATCACCCGGTCCATGGCGTCCTGGAAGTCCTGCATCGTCACGCTCTCGCGGTCGCGACGGGCGGCGATTAGGGCGGCTTCGTTACAAACGTTGGCAATTTCGGCTCCGGCAAAACCGGGCGTCTGAGCGGCCAGTTTCTGAATGTCCACGTCTTCCGAAATCTTGATCGGCTTCAGGTGAACTTTAAAAATTGCCTCGCGGCCAATGACATCGGGCTTGTCCACCGAAATCTGACGGTCGAAGCGGCCGGGCCGCAGCAGGGCCGGGTCCAGCACGTCGGGACGGTTGGTGGCCGCCACGATAATAATGCCAGAATCGGTCGCAAAACCATCCATTTCTACCAACAGCGAGTTCAGCGTGTTCTCGCGCTCATCGTTGGAACCTGGCATCCCGCCCCGGCCCCGCGAGCGGCCCACGGCGTCGATTTCATCAATAAAAATAATGCAAGGCGCTTTTTCCTTGGCTTGTTTGAAGAGGTCACGTACCCTTGCGGCACCCACGCCCACGAACATTTCTACGAAGTCGGAACCGGAAAGCGAGAAGAAAGGCACCTCCGCTTCACCCGCTACGGCTTTGGCTAGCAAAGTTTTACCCGTACCCGGAGGGCCGACAAGCAGCGCTCCCTTGGGGAGCTTGGCCCCCAGTTTCTTAAACTTGTCGGGACTTTTGAGGTAATCGACGATTTCCTTGATTTCTTCCTTGGCCTCGTCCAGTCCCGCCACATCGTTAAAGGTGATTTTTACCTTGTTCTCCGCGTCGAACAGGGTTGCCCGCGACCGGCCAATGTTGAATAACTGACCGCCCGGCCCCACGCCGCCGGACATTCGGCCCAGCAGGAAATACATGACCACGATCATGACAATGAAAAAGCCCCAGGTACCGATCCAGCTCGACCAGTCGCCCCGGGCTTCAATCTTGTATTCGATTTTCTCGCCATCCGGCACGCCTTCCTGAATCTTTTCGAGGTCTTTTTTGAACGTCTCGGCGGAA
>JBBSKK010000123.1:0-7777 GCA_038256395.1 Cytophagales bacterium
CCGCGAAGACCGGGACATTCACCTCTACAGCGCCGGGCTACGGCTGGCGGTGAACCCGCGCATTCAACTGACGTCCTTCTATCAATACAATTCTTTCGATAACCGCACGCGCGTCAATCTGCGGGGAAGCTGGGAGTTTTTGCCGCTGAGTTTCCTGTATTTGGTCTATAACTCCAACCAGAACGCGTTGGATCGTACCAGTAAGCGCAGCGACCAGGCGATTGCCAAGCTGACGTACCTGAAGCAGTTTTGAGCGGTAGGTTAAGGTAATGTCGGGAAAATTTGTTTTTGCAACAATGTTGCAATATAAATTGATATGTACTATTTTCGCCCCCTGGAAACGGACCCGTGTAGCAGATACTCATCAAAAAGGGAATCTTAAGTTTTAAACAACCGCCACTATGAAGAAAATTTTTACCGCTTTGTGGCTGATCCGGCTCTGCTTTTTAAAACTGGGCCGCCTGCTGAATGTCGGTGCGGGCCAGACCCGGCCTGCGCTCCCGGTTGTCAAAACTGCGAAAAGGCAATGAGCCGTCACGCACCAAAAAAATTGATCTGTCTGGTCCTGGCGATTCAGACTCTCTGCGCCGTGGCCCAGGATTCCACGAAAACCAACCAGTTGCAGGAAGTGGTGGTAAAAAGTTCGGTGCTGCAAACGCTACGGAAATCGCCCCTGAATATTTTGGTCATCGATACGAAGGCGTATTACCAAACCAACCTGAACAGTCTGGATATTTTGAAACGGAGCAGCGGCGTCAATATTCGCACCAATGGCGCGTACGGTGCCAACGCGGAGTTTTTCCTCAACGGCATCCGGGGCAAGCAAATCAAATTCTTCGTGGACGGGAATCCGGTGGACAACCTGGGTGACACCCAGGGGATCAACATCGTCCCGATTCAGCAGACGGAGCGGTTCGAGGTTTACAAAGGCGTGATTCCGATCGAGTTGGGTACCGACGCGCTAGGGGGAGCCATCAATATCGTGACTCGCCGCGAGACGAAAGATTTTGTGGACTTCTCCGCGTCCTACGGCTCGTTCAACACCACAAAAAACAATCTCCAATTCCGCAAAGGGCTGGGGGAGCATTTTTACGTGATGGGAACGGCCAGCCTCAACCACGCCGACAACGACTACCGGATCGAGGCCGAAGTACCCGATGAGTTTGGCACGGTGGCCATAAAGCGGGTAAGGCGCTTCCACGACCAGTTTGATTTTACCAATGTAAAACTGGAAACGGGACTCCGGCACGTGAAGTGGGCGGATGCGGTATCGGTTCAGGTTCAGTACGCCCAAACCCGCAGCGACCTGCAGCACAACTTCATTATGCGGCAACCCTACGGAGAGGCCTCGTACACCGATCGGCTGCGGGGTATCACGCTCACGTACCAGAATTTCGACCTGGCCGGAAAACTGGACATCAACACCTACCTGAGCTTTAACCAGACCCGCAACGTTTTTACCGACACCACCCTGAACGTCTACAATTGGGAGGGCCGGGTGGTGGATCGACGCTATTCGGGCGGCGAAATCTCGACCGGCGGCAACTGGCTCACTACGGAGTCCGGGGTTTTCAACGCCCGGCAAGTCCTTACTTACCGACCCGGCGAAAAGGTAAAAATCAGTCTGGCCAATACGTTCCAGGCATTCCGACGACGGGGCGAGGATCCCTTCGCCCTGGAATTTTACGGGGCCGATTTTTTCGGACAACCCCAGGTTATGCGGAAGAATGTGGCGGGGCTGAGCGTCGAGAGCCAATGGTGGGATGGCAAGCTGGTGAACCTGACTTCGCTCAAACACTTTTACGGCAGCTATTCGGGCAACAAGCGCGACGACCTGACCTTTGTTCCCGTTAGCCAAACCATCGACCAATGGGGGGCCAACACGGCTTTCACTTATTTCCTGTCGCAAAATGTGTTCGCCAAGGCCTCCTACGAGAAAGCCACCCGGCTACCCGACGAAACCGAGTCGTTCGGCGACCTGCGGCTGGTACGGCCCAACCCCGCCCTGCTGCCCGAGCGATCGGACAATGTGAACTTGAACCTGATTTTCCGCAACGAATTGATTGATGCGGAACTGTCGGGATTTTTCCGAAACGTGGAAAATATTATCTACCTCCCACCCGCCGCGTTTTATGCCCAATACCTCAATGCCCTCCGGGTACAAATCCGGGGCGTGGAGTCGGCCGTGAAGATTCATCCCCGGCCCTGGCTCGACCTGGACGCCAATGTAACCTTCCAGGACCTGCGCAATCGCTCGCTGCTCGAAGGTTACGGCACCAACAGCCAGCGGTACTTTGGCGCCCGGATGCCCAATGTCCCCTATCTCTTTGCCAACGGCGGATTTACGGCCCGGAGCGACAGCGTGCTGCAAAAATCAGCGCATATCCAGCTTTACTGGAATGCCGGCTTCGTCCACGATTACTATCTGTATTGGGCCATCGACGGGGATCCCAACCTGAAAAACCGCATCCCCTCCCAATTCGTCAATCATCTGGGGGCTTCGATATTCCATTACAAAAGTGGCGTATCCCTGGCCTTCGATGTGAATAATCTGTTTGATCGGCGCATTTACGACAATTTCAAAGTGCAATTGCCCGGTCGGGCGTACAGTGTCAAACTCAGAATTTATCAAACCAAACCGTAAACCATTTAAACAACGAATACCATGAAAATCAGCCGTTCCCTACTTACGCTTACCGCCGCTACCAGCATTTTCCTTGTGGGCTGTGACAAACCGGAGCCAACTCCCCCAACCAAGGGCGAAGCCACCACGTACGCCATGATGGTTAGCGGTGGGGTTTTTCCCAACCAAACATCCTATTTCAGCGGCTTCGAAAACCTCCCGACTGGTACCGTTGGAACAGAAAATGCCGCCGAACTGACCGGTTCAGGCATTATGCACTCGTACAAAGGCTTCCACTATCTGACCACCTTTGGCGCGCCGGCTACCCTGCGCAAGTACGATTTTGACGAAAATGGCCGTCCCCGGGAATTGAGTTCATTCGTCGTGCAGGGGCTGAAAACCTTTGGGGCGGTGGATTTCATCAGCGATACCGAAGCTTACGCCGCCAGCAACGGTTTCGGCGGGGTGCCCAAGCTGGTGAAATTCAATCCCACCACGATGCAGATTACCGCCACCATCGACCTGACTTCCATCCAGAAACCCGGCGGTAAGGATGTGTTTTACCTGGGCATGACCCACCGCGACGATTATGTGTTCATGGGGGTCAATTACCAGACGGCCAGTTTCTCCAACCTCGGCGACTCGGTGTACGTGGCCGTGATCAACCGCACCACCAATAAGGTCGATAAACTGATTGCGGACGGGCGGTGCGGCATCATCTGGAACTCGGGGACGACCAGTGGCTTCGGCCCCAGCAGTATCGTGCTGGACGAAAACAAGGATATTTACGTGACCGGAACGAGCAACCAGGCCAAAGTACCCAGCGGCGTAGTCCGCATAAAAAATGGCCAAACCACCTTCGACCCGGACTACTTCCTGAATCTCAACCAGGCCGTGGGGGCCGATTGTCAGGGATTATTTTACTACGGCAACGGCCGGGCGCTCACCCTGAAAAGCGAGGATCCGGCCAATTATCCCTTCGACGACAGCAAAACCGCAGGCTACCGGTACTTCAAGGTGGATCTCTATAAAAAGACCTCCCAGGGCGATCTTTCCGCCACCCTTCCCAAGGTGTCCAGTGCGGCCATCACCACTAAGTGGGACGCTTCCAAACTTTATCTCAGCGTACCAACCCCCACGACCAATGCGATGTATTCCCTCGATTTGTCGAGCGGAGCCATCAACAAGGAATTCGATTTGAGCGCGGGGGTATGCAATGGGTTCGTGAAATTCAAGTGAGCGGATCGAGCCACCAATAGCCAAAAACCAGTATGAAGCTTTTAATCCTGAACGAATGGCGGCAGTGGGCGCGAGAGAGGCGGCTCAAAGCCTTGCTGGTCTTTGGGTTGGCCATTGGGGCGGCTGCCCTGTGGCACCAGCTCGACTACCAGGCCCAACTACTGGAAACCCGGCAGGACGCCCAACAGGAATCGCGCCGGGAGTGGCTCACGCAGGAGTCCAAGCACCCGCACATGGCGGCGCATTTTGGCAATTATGCCTACAAGAGGCCTTCGCAGCTGCACAGTTTCGATCCGGGCCTGACGCCCTATACCGGGAGTTCAGTCTATATGGAACCCCACCGGCAGAACGATTTCCTTTTCAGCCAAAGCCAGGAAAACGGCACGGGCCTGCGATTCGGCTGGCTGAGTCCCGCGCTGGTTTGCCAACTAGTCCTACCACTGCTCATCATCCTGTTCTCGTTCAACACCATTGTCGGCGAACGGGAGCGGGGAACGCTGCCTTTGCTATTGGCGCAGGGAATAGGTTTCAAAAGGATCGTCTTTGCCAAAATACTGGCTACGTTCCTGGTCTTTGAGCTGGGCTTTACCGTTTTCTTTGCGTTAACGCTCGGGCTGTCGCGACTGCTCATGGCGGCGTCAGTGCCAACTTCGACTATGCTCTACGTTTGGTCGATCTACACGATGTACATCTTTTGCTGGAGCCTGCTGGGGGTGGTGGTCTCGGCCCGGTTCAGAAGCGTGGGCGGCTCTATGGTCGCCCTGCTGCTGCTGTGGATGTTCACTGCGATACTGATGCCCCGGATGGCGGCGAATGTCGCGGAAAACCTTTTCCCGTTGGTGACAAACTACCAGTTCAAACGACAGATTTCCGTAGCGATCGAAAACGGGCTGGACGGCCACGACCCCAAAAGCGACCGGGCACTCCGGCTGGAACGCAAACTACTGGAGCGTTACCAGGTGACCAGGGTGGAGGATTTGCCCTTCAACTTCGAGGGCTACGTGATGCAGCAAGGCGAGGAGTACAGCAGTAAGGCCTACGACGGGCAGTTTGCCAAAATATTCGATACGCTGGAAAAGCAAAAACGGGTACAATCCTGGCTGTCGGTTCTGAGCCCGTTCATGGCGGTGCGAAGCCTGTCAATGGCCGGATCCGGTTCGAGCATGGAATCTGAGATCGATTTCCAGCAACAGGCCGAACACTTCCGCCGCGCGTTCGTGCAGGATATGAACCGGGACATGCGCGATAACTCAGCCTACGGAACCTTTGACACCTACCGGCTCAAGCCGGGCAAATACGCCGCCATGCCCGATCTACAGGTACTGGCCCGGTCGCTATCCTGGTCGCTCGCGCGGGCGTTGCCGGAGCATATCTGGTTGGCGGGATGGGTGCTGGTGCTGCTGGCCCTGGTGCTGGGCATGAACGAGAAAAAACTTTACGCACGATGAAAGTTACCGCAAACAAAAGAACCCAAACGACGCAGCGTGTTAGTCTCATGGCCCTGGTCGGCACCCAATTCTGGCGTTTCCGAAAGTCGCCGATCAATTTCCTGTTGCTGGCCGGATTCCTGCTGGCCGGCCTGTACGGACTGTACCAGGGCTTCGCCTTCAAGCGCAAGCAGGTTACGACCATTACGACCTTCCGCGCGGAGAGAAACACCAATTTACAGCGGATGGCGGGTAATTTCCGGGCCGACACCGCCACGACCGAAGGCCGGGAGGCGTACCACGAGGCGGCGGAATTGCTGGGTGCCAACTGGAATTTGGTGCTTCCCGCTTTCAAATACCCGGTCAGTACAGCCATTTTCGCCATCGGTCAGGGCGATGTTTTTCCTTACTATTATACGGTGAAGAACGAAGGCTTCTTCATGCAACTTTTCAAGCAGGGGGAAATCGCCAACCCGCTGCGGTCGCTGGTGGGCCATTTCGATACGTGCTTTTGGGTGATCTACCTCTTTCCGCTGCTGATCGTCATGCTTCTTTTTAACGCCCTGGCCGCCGAACTGGACAACGGGAATTGGCGGCTCATCCATAGCCAGGGCATGACCGCCCGGCAATGGCTGTTGTCGCAGTTTTTGCTGGTGGGACTAGTGGTCGAAGGGCTTTTTCTGGTGGTTTTCGGCGGTGGGCTTTTGCTCAACTACTTTTTTTTCGGTCAGTTACCCGCTATTTCCGATCTGCTGTTTTTTGTGGGCGCGAATTTGTACACCGTGTTTTGGCTATCGGTCGTGTACTGCATCAATGCCTTCGGCCGAAGCACCGGCACCAACGCCTTTTACGCAGGCAACGCCTGGATCGTGGCGTGTATCGTACTGCCCGCCCTGGTCACGATGCTGATTGAAAGCAGCATCCGGGTGGATAACACAACCGTCAGCCGGATGTCGAGACGGCCGCAGGGTACTAAATTTGAAGATGACGCTTTCGGCGTGAGAACCATCCGGCAAATGGTGAAACTGCGCCCGCAATTCCGCCACGCCACCGTAACGCCGGGAGACCGGGCGTTTTATTTTGCCGTTTATATGGCCTACCACGAAATGCTCGATGACACCAACCGGGTGGCGGTGCAAAGCTATTTCGACGGGATCGAGCAACGGCAGCGGTGGACCAATGCCAGCTTCCTGATCAACCCTTCGGCCGCCGTGGACGGGATTTTTGCCGGCCTGGCCGCCAACGACGCCATGGCCAACCATCGGTTCGTCTGGCAAACGATGGATTTGCACGCGCGACTGCACGAAGTTTTTTTTCCGGCGCTATTTACCAACCGACTGCTGAGAGAATCGGACTACCGAAACTTGCCCGTCTTTGAACCAAAGAGGCCAAATCCCTTTTCCTGGGAGCTGGCATTGAACTATGCAGGTTTGTTAGTGATGTCGGTGTTCTTTTTTGGCTACGCCAATCGAGAGCTGAAGCGGTGGGTGGGATAAAGGCGGTTTGTCGCCCTACCCATCAAATCTTGAACTGCAGCGTCAAATAATAATTCCGCTTGTCGGCGGGCAGAATGCCGGGGCCGGGGTAGCCGTCGGCGCGGCGGGTGAAGTACTTGGCGTTGGCTAGGTTGTTTACGCCCGATGAAATCGTAAACTGCCGCCAGTTGTAGCTCAAACTCAAATCCATGACCGAAAATGCCGGAATCGCGCCGTCCACGGCGGTGGGCGTTTGTTCGGTGTTGGTGGCGTCGGAGTACTGCTTGGTCTGGAAGGCGAATTGGTACGTCAGGTTGAAGCGCGGACTGCCCGCGCTCAGTCCGGTGCGCAGCAGCACGGGCGGCACGTTTTCGACTAACTTGTTGGCGATGGCCGTGTTTTTGGTGTTGATGTAGCGGGCATCGATCAGCGACAGGCTTGTGTAAAGATTCAGCTTGTACTTCGATTTTCCCTGGGTGAGGGCATTCATTATGTCACCGTCGAGTAACACTTCCAGGCCCAGGTTGCGGCTGTCCGAGACGTTGGTGCGCAGTCGATAGGTCATAAAGCTGCTATCGGTCGTGAAAATGGAGCCGATGCGATCGTTGTATTTTAGGTAAAAAAGGCTCAGGTCGGCGTAGAGCCAGTTTCTGAACGTCCCTCGCAACCCCAACTCCGCGTTAAATCCCGTTTCGTCTTTTAGATTAGGATCGACGCGGGCGTTGGTGTTGACCACCCGGATATCATTGAAGTTAATAGAGCGGTAGTTCTGGGAAATATTGGCGTACAACTCAGCGCTCTTCTTTAACTTCCAGCTTGTGCCAATGCCCAGCAGGAAAAAAGATCGCGGGTTAGTACGGGTTTCAAAAATTTTCTCGTTCGGGATAAATTTATTTTGCTTGAAATAATACCCTTCGGCTTTGGTATTGATGTACTCGAAGCGCGCCCCCGGCGTAACGCTCCAATTTTTGCCCAAACGAAAAATATTCTCGGCAAAAAACGCCAGGTTATTC
>JBBSKK010000124.1:0-7771 GCA_038256395.1 Cytophagales bacterium
GTGCGGCCTTCTTCCTGGCGCAGGGTCTCGATTCTATCTTTGGCTTTATCAGTTACCGTTACCATATTTTTTTCTTCGATTGGGATTCAAGGGTATTAACTTTTTTGGGAGAAGGAAAGTTCGATGTGGTGTGGTACGGGCGTCTCGCCCGTTTTTTTGCCATGCAAACCAAGGCCATTTTGCCGCCAGACTCGGTCGGCCAATAGACAACAGCCAGACGTAGCGTGCTACGTCTCTACGAATCAATGCTGTTCCAGCACCTTCAGCCCTTCGCGATTGATAGCCGACACGTAAACCCTGGTGTCGATCCCAGCCAAGGCGAATTTCTCCCGCATAGCTTTCCCAACGCGCTCGGCGGTTTCGCGGCCCTTGCTGAGCGTAAACATCGACGGCCCCGCCCCAGAAATGCTGCAACCCAACGCCCCCTGCGTGATGGCTACCTGCTTCACCTCGTTGAATTCAGGAATAAGAATAGCCCGAATGGGTTCAACTATCACATCCACCATCGAACGGCTGATGAGTTCGTAATCCTCCTGCATCAGCCCGGCGATGAGTCCGGCGACGTTGCCCATTTGGGAAATGGCGTTTTTCAACGACACCTCATTGCGCAAAATAAAGCGGGCGTCCTTGGTATTGACCTCGATGTCAGGATTCACCAAGGTGCAGTACAGTTCCTCCGGGACCGGAATAGAAAACACGTCCAGCGGCTGGTAGCTACGAATAACCAAAAAGCCCCCCATCAAGCAAGGCCCCACGTTATCGGCGTGGGCCGAGCCGCAGGCGATTCGCTCGCCCTCCATCGCAAAGGGCAGCAGTTGCTGGCGCGTCAGCGGTTGGCCCAGCATTTCGTTGAGGGCAAAAACGCCCGCCACCGCGCTGGCCGAACTCGACCCCATGCCGCTGCCCAGCGGCATATTTTTGTGCAAAACCACCTCGCCCCCAAACTCGGTATTGCCCAGATGTTCCAGCAACCGCAGCATCACCACCGTCACCGCGTTGCGGGCCGGATCGCGCGGCAGTCGCCCTTCGTCGCCCGAAATATCGGTAATGACAATACCCGGCTCTGCCCGGCGGCGGATTTCCACCACATCCCCCGGTTCATCCACGGCGAAGCCGAAGATGTCGAAGCCACAGGCGACGTTGGCCACAGTGGCGGGGGCGAAAGCTTTAACGTAGTTCATATTTTTTAGTACCTAAGTCCCAAAGTGCCTGAGTAACTAAGAGTTGAATTTTAGTGAGTAAGTAAAGTTGGTTGCAGTTTTTTCTAGGTACTCAGGTACTCAGGTACTCAGGTACTCAGGTACTCAGGTACTCAGGTACTCAGGTACTCAGGTACTACTTCACCCCAAATAACTACTAATACTCATAATATCCGCAAAAACTCCCGAGGCGGTGACCTCCGCCCCCGCGCCGGGGCCTTTGATGACCAGCGGGCGGTCTTTATAGCGGTCGGTGGTGAAGGACACGATATTGTCGCTGCCCGAGAGGTTGTAGAACGGGTGCTTGTCGTCCACGGGACGGAGTTCTACCATGGCGCGGCCGTTTTCCAGCGTAGCGATGTAGCGCAGGACGCCATTTTTAGCCTTGGCACCGTCCAGCAAGCCTTCAAAAAACTCGTTTGACTTTTCCAGTTCGGCAAAAAAGGCTTCGACCGTTGGGGCTTGCAGGCAGTTGTCGGGCAATAGTTGGGCGATTTTTACCTCTTCCGGCTCCATTGGAACGCCTACTTCTCTTGCCAAAATAAGAATTTTCCTGGCCACATCGGTGCCGCTCAGGTCGTCGCGCGGGTCGGGTTCGGTATAGCCTTTGGCCTTGGCCTCGCGCACTACGTCCGCGAAGCGCAGGCCGGGGGCGAAGGTGTTGAATATGTAGGATAAAGTACCAGATAGAATGGCTTCGATCTTGATAAATTTATCGCCGCTGTCCATCAAGCCTTGAATGGTATTGATGATCGGCAGTCCCGCACCGACGTTGGTTTCGTACAGGAACTTCACCCCGCGCTGTAAAGCCGTACGCTGCAGGCGCTGGTACTCCTCGTAGCGGCCTGAGTTGGCGACTTTATTGGGCGTTACCACCGAAATACTGGCGTCCAGAAGCTTACCGTAGTGGCGTACGATGTCCTTGTCCGAAGTGCAGTCCACGAAAACGCTGTTGGGCAGGTTGAGTTCGATGATGCGATCCACGAAAGCCGGGATGCTGGTTTTTACGCCGTTGTCGGCCACCTCCTCCCGCCAGCGGTCGGGGGCAATGCCACTAGGCTCGAGCAACATTTTTTTGGTATTGGAAAGGCCCGCTACGTTTAGTTTCAAAAGTCTTTGCCCGCTCAGGAAGGCCGATTGGCTACCCACCTGCTCCAGCAAAGTACCTCCGATGAGTCCGACGCCAACGATGAACAAATTCAGCGAACGGGTTTCGGACAAGAAAAAGACGCCGTGGATGGCGTTTAGTGCTTTGGAAAGGTCGTTCTTGGAAATAACTACCGAAATATTCAACTCCGACGAACCCTGGGCCGTAGCGATAATATTGATCCCGTTTTTGCCCAAAACCGAAAACAGCTTGCCCGCCACGCCGGAGCTTTTCCGCATTCCCTCACCCACGATGGCGATGATCGACACGTTCTTCTCGATGCCGATGCTGTCGATGTCGCCGTTGTTAATCTCGACTTCAAAGGCTTTTTCCAGCACCTGCTGCGCCCGTTCGGCCAATTGGTGGTCGATGGTAAAGCAAATCGAATGCTCCGAAGAAGCCTGGGAGATGAGGACGACGCTGATGTTATTATCCGACAAAGTCGTAAACAGCCGCGCCGAAATTCCCGCCACGCCAATCATGCCGCTGCCCTGAATATTGACCAAAGCCATGTCATCGATGGACGTAATACCCGTGATGGCGTACCGCTTATGATTGGCCGAGCGATCCACAAGCGTACCTTCAAAGTCAGCGTTATTCGTGTTGAGAACTTTCAGCGGAATATTCTTGGCAAAAGCAGGTTGTAAACTCGGCGGGTAAATGACCTTGGCTCCGAAAAAGGCCAGTTCCATCGCCTCGGCGTACGAGATGGACGGAATCGTGAAGGCGTTGGGTACCTTGCGGGGGTCGGCGGTCATGAGGCCGTTCACGTCGGTCCAAATCTCGATGATCTGCGCATCGAGGGCCGCGCCGAAGATGGAAGCCGTGTAGTCCGAGCCACCGCGCCCGAGGGTGGTGGTGATGCCTTCCTCCGTGGCCCCGATAAAACCCGTGATGCACTGCAAGGCCGAGGTTTTGGCAAAATGTTCGAGAATCTGGCGGTTGGTCGTCCCGAAATCCACGTCGGCCTTGCCGAAGTGGGCGTTGGTGCGAATCAATTGTCGGGAATCGCAGAATTCGGCCTTGATGCCTTTGTTCTTCAATGCCTCGGTGATGATGTTGGTGGAAAGACGCTCGCCGAAACTCATGATGAGATCCATGGTACGGTCGGTCAGTTCGCGGATGAGTGACACGCCGCGCAGGATGTCTTCCAATTCGTTGAAAAGCCCTTTGATATTGGCAAAAGTGCTGCTCTGCTGTTTGACGTTGATGAGGCCACGAATGGTGGTAAAGTGCCTTTCTTCCACCACTTTCAGCAACTCGAAGTACTCCTGATTTCCGGCGGCGGCCATGCGACCAATCTCAATGAGTCGGTTGGTAGCCCCGCCCATCGCCGAAAAAATGACTGCCGTGCGTTCACCCTTGGAAATGCTTTTTTCCAGAATCGCGATGACTAACTTGATACTCTCAACCGAACCCACCGACGTGCCGCCGAACTTTAAAACTTTCATTAAAAGAGGGATATTGGATATTGGACGCCTGACATTGGATTTTTTAGAAATCTAATGTCAGGCAGAATTTTACTGACTTAACTTCTCATTAAATCGCGCAAAGATAGCAAAAGCCCTCCCGGCTCAATAGCTTTCAAACAAAAACTACGCTGCTTTCAAGTTTCTTGCCTACTTTTCCAAGCCCGCAAAATCTCCTATCTCATAATTTATATCTCATATCTAATATCTCCCTTGCTCTACCGCTACCGCGTCCTCGCTTTCCTCTTCTCGCTTTCCATGATTACCTACCTCGACCGCGTCTGCATTTCGGTCGTGGGCGTGCGCATGAAAAGCGACCTCGGCCTTAGCAACGAAGAATTCGGCTGGGTGCTGGGGGCTTTTTCGCTGGCTTACGCGCTTTTTGAGATGCCCACCGGAGCCTTGGGCGACCGACTTGGCCCGCGCCGGGTATTGCTGCGGGTGGTACTTTGGTGGTCGCTGTTCACGGCTCTGACGGGCGTGGCCTCGGGACTCATGGCACTGATTGTCATACGTTTTCTGTTTGGCATGGGCGAGGCGGGGGCTTATCCTAATAGCTCCATCGTCATCGCCCGCTGGTTCCCGGCGGTCGAGACAGGCCGGGCGCAGGCGTTCATCTGGGGCGCGGGAAGGTTGGGCGGGGCGTTGGCACCGCTGGTGATGATACCGCTGGCGGCCTCGGCGGGCTGGCGGGCGTCGTTCTGGGCGATGGGCCTGGTGGGCGTGGTGTGGGCGGTGGTTTGGTACTGGTGGTTTCGGGATTTTCCCAAAGAGAAAAAGGGCATTTCTGAAAAAGAACTCGCCTACATTCAGGAAAGCCGCCGCTTCCGACCGCAGGCGCACGGGTTAGCGTGGGGTGCCTTGCTGCGCAGCCGCAACCTGTGGGCCCTGGTAATCATGTTACACTTTTATATGTACGGCGCGTACTTTTTTTACAGTTGGATGCCCATTTATTTGCAGGAAGGCCGCCATTTTTCCGAATCCGAAATGCAGCTTTTCTCTACGCTCCCCTTCCTGACGGGCGCGGTGGGCTGCTTCACAGGCGGTTTCCTGAGCGACTGGCTGGTAAAGTGCTACGGTTTGCGGATTGGCCGCGCCAGCGTGGGGCTGGTCGGGATGGGGCTGTCGAGCATTGTCATGTGGACCTCGGCCCTTACCGCCGACAACGTTACGGCGGCCTACCTGCTTTCCGCCGGGATGCTGTTCAAAGACCTGACGCTGCCCGTGTCGTTCGCCGTCTGCGTGGACATCGGCAAGAGCCGCGCCGGGACGGTTTCCGGCACCATGAATATGATCGGGCAGTTGGGCGGTTTTTTCCTGGCGGTGTTTTTTGGCAAAATCGTGGATTGGGCAGGAGATTACAACTACCCGCTGTACATTATCGGTACTTTGCTGGGGATTAGCAGTTTGCTATGGCTGGTCATCGACCCGACGAAGGAATTGACGTGGAAGGTAGCCGGGGCGAATGATGCGGGGTTATTGGATGGTTGAGGCGACCTGTTATTTACGATTCAGCTATTTCTTGCCAGATTTTGATAATCCTTTCTTGCCGTTCGGTACTGTGGTAATACCCTAGATTTGCCGCTATATCCTCATCAATTCCTGGCCGTAGAAGTAGTCGGTTTATCGCTTGTTTCAGGTATGATTTTACTTCTTCATCTGCTCGTAGAATATCCTCAGAGAGCGTAGTTCTGTTATCGAATATGTAGACTATATCATCGAAATCTTTATTCCAGCGAAAATCTTTGCCATCTCTTTCCTTTTCCAGGGCTTCCATTTTTGAAGCAAGAAAATAAGGTACTTTGAATACCTGTATGACACTTGCTTCATTCAAATTAATCGGCACAGAATTAATTATTCCATCTTTGTACCATTTATTCGAAAATCCCAAGAAACGTTCCTCGGATGGCATCACATCTACAATTATACCTCGGTACTTGTGACGACATATTATTTTTGAATCACGATCGGGCTGAAATCCTGTTTTCCGCAATGAATCGTCAAGTTTTTCTTTTTGCCCAGCGCCAACTACTTCAACCACAACATCAACGTCATTGGTCTCCCTTGCTTCAGGGCGGGTCTGATCATCACAATACAATTCTACCACTGCACCACCTACAAAGACAAATTTATTATCGATCTGGGATAAGCCTTCAGCGACAATTTGCAGTCTTTCTATATTAAAGTTGCTTTTCATGCCGACATAATCCTCTTCTCCAATTCTTCCGCAGCAATACTTACGGTTCGGCCCGTACCCGTTCGAATCGCATCCGTTAGTGCCAGCAATTCGTACAGATTTTTATCCTGGGTGGCGATACTTGGCACAGTGGGATACAGGGGTTCGATTATTTGTCCCCGAACCGTACCTTCTGCATCCTGCCACACGTAGTTTTCGTCAGATATAATTATGTCCTTCAATGGAGATACTGAGTGAGCGGTAGGCACACCTCTTGCCAATGGGCCTGGATGGGTGGGAAAGACATATTTTAGTCCATAAAATATAAAATCCAGTAGTGCTTTTTTGTACACTTTTTTCTTCTTAGGATCATTCAACAGGCCCGCATACGTCGATCGACGCAGCGACTCCGACACCTCAGCTTCGCTTATTTGGAGGGCTTTTGCGATACTCTTATTACTAGGTGCGTTCCGGGGGAGGAACTTGAAGCCAGGTTTTGACGAACCGGGTTGCGGGATGCGTACGTCTGGCGCGATGATTTTGAGCAAAATCAGCACATCCTGTGGTCTCATACCACTGTGCTTTTTCATACAATTTCCGGTTTCTTGATTTGCAATTTACGATTTGCAAATTGCAAATCAAGAATATTTCCTAAACTATTTAGAATTCTTTGAACCGACCGATGTTTCAAACGTGGATAGCTATGAATTTGGGTACAAAAAAAATGGGGAGCGATAAAACCGCCCCCTTATCGTCTAGGCCCCATCCGTCAATCAATTGTCGGTTGGTTGTAGTAAGGCCTCAATCCGGTCATAGTACAGGAAGGTTTTTCCCTCAAATCCCGAGTCGGTACCCACGACGAGCCATAAGTCTCCGCTTGCATTCGGCTTTACCGTTACGGGATTCACCGGGTCGCTGCGCTCTATGATTTTATACTCTTTTATGTCGTCTCCTGCACCCACATGGCCCAGCACGTGCATCTGAGTACCGCCCTGTGACTGTACTCCCTTGTCAAGGTTAATTTGGTAGAAATCGTCCTTGACAAACTTGACGGGTTCTTCGGGCGAGGCTCCCGCTTTCAGAAACACCGAAGTAGCGGGCGAGCCGCCGATGCCCACGCTGTTGGTTGGGTAATTAGAAGCCAGGGTGATCTCGTAAGTCACCGAATAGGTCTGCGACGGGTCCAAGCCTGAAATTTTCTTTTTCATAAACATAAACATATTGTCGCTGAGGTTGCGTCCTTCGATTTTCATGGACATTCGGCTCTGATCCAGTGGAGCGGGCAGACTGGTGCGGTTCAAGGCGAACTCCATCTTTCCCTCCATCACCGTCGAGTATTCCGCGAAGCCTCCTGTCCAGCCATCAGTTCCGGTTTCAAAATCGGAGACGACGGAAAGGTCTGAAGCCACTTCTTCATCTTTTGAACAGGACGAGATTCCTATAAAAAGCAAGGCACAAATGCCCCACATCCATTGATTCACATTTTTCATAATTCATGGGGTTGGTGGATAAAATAATGTGGGAAAAATAATTCTGTTTCAAGTATTTCCAAAAGAAACATTCCATTGCCTTCTGCTTGGCGTATATGCAGAAAACAATGCAAAGTTTGTGGAAATTGATGGGCAAGGGCGCTGGCCAACGGTTGGGTTTATTTGCAAGCCCTTTTTATCGCGCTGGTGAGCCGGTGGCCTTTCCTCCTGCTGGGGGCAGTGAGGTATTTTTTGTTGAAGAAATTCAGGAGAAGGAAGAAAACTGAAACGTAAAACGTGCTAAGAAGCTA
>JBBSKK010000125.1:0-7770 GCA_038256395.1 Cytophagales bacterium
CTCCGTTGACCATGCAGCCTACGTTGCCGTCGAGCTTCACGTAGTTGAGGTTATTAGCCCCGGCTTCTACTTCCAAAGGATCTTCCTCGCTGATGTCGCGCATTTCGGCCAGTTCGGGGTGGCGGAACAGGGCGTTGTCGTCAATATCCACCTTGGCGTCCACGGCCAGGATTTTATTATCGGAGGTTTTCAGCACCGGATTGATCTCGAACATCGAGGCATCACTTTCGCTGTAGGCGCGGTATAGGGCGGTGATGAACTTCACCATTTCCTTGAATGCCTCGCCTTCCAGCCCCAGCGAGAAAGCCACTTTGCGGGCCTGGAAGCCCTGCAAACCTACGCTGGGGTCGATCCATTCCTTCGTGATTTTCTCGGGCGTGTTCTCGGCTACGTCCTCGATGTCCACGCCGCCTTCGGTGCTGGCCATGATCACGTTGCAGTTTTTGGCACGATCCAGCAGAATCGAGAGGTAATATTCCTTTGGCTCGTTGGGGCCGGGATAATACACGTCCTCAGCGATAAGCACCTTATTCACCTGCTTGCCCTCGGGTCCCGTTTGGTGCGTGACGAGTACTTTGCCCAAAAGGTTTTTGGAAATCGTCCGCACGTCCTCGACTGACTTGGCCAGGGCCACGCCTCGCTGTTCGCCGCCCACGACCTTGCCCTTGCCGCGTCCGCCAGCGTGAATCTGCGACTTGACCACGTACCACTTGGTACCCGTCTGCTCGCTGAGGTTACGGGCCACTTCCACGGCCTTGTCGGGCGTATCGGCCACGATGCCTTCCTGGATGCGGACGCCGTATTTTTTAAGAATGCTCTTGCCTTGGTATTCGTGAATATTCATTTTTGGAGTTTAAAGTTTAAGGTTTAAAGTTTAAAGTATTTTTGCCCAGTCAGCAATATCTTATTTTCTATAAAAAACTGACTTTTAGAAATTTAACAAAAACCGCAAGCCAAGTGCCGATCGCTGAAAGCCAAAAAATGCTCGTAATTGGCTAGTTTCACGGCAAATTAGCGAATAATTCAGAACAAGAAGCGGTTTCAAGTGCCTTTTGTCAATCCATTGCCAGGCACTTTAAACTTTAAACTTTAAACTTTAAACTAAAATTGGCTTTACTCACCGCCCAAGGCATCACCCGTACCTACGGTTCGCTGCAAGTTCTCAAAGGCATCGACCTTCAAATTGAACCCGGCGAAATCGTCGCGATCGTCGGCGCGTCGGGCGCGGGCAAGAGTACGCTGCTCCACATTATAGGTACCCTCGACCGTCCCGATAGTGGCAGGGTGACGATTCAGGATACGGACGTTTCTAAGTTAGCTAACAATGCCCTGGCGCAGTTTCGCAACGAGCGCATTGGCTTTGTTTTCCAGTTTCACAACCTATTGGCCGAGTTTTCGGCCCTGGAAAATGTGTGTATGCCGGGTTTCATTGGTAGCCAGCTTAGTGAAAAAGCCTTGCGGGAGCGCGGCGTCGAACTGCTGGAATTGCTGGGCCTGGCTGACCGCCTGGAGCATCTGCCCTCGCAGCTATCGGGCGGCGAGCAACAGCGGGTAGCCGTGGCGCGGGCCTTGCTCAACCGCCCCGCCGTGGTGCTGGCCGACGAACCCAGCGGCAACCTCGACTCGCACAACGCCGAGGACTTGCACCGCCTTTTCTTCACTCTGCGTGACGAGTTGAACCAGACTTTCGTGATTGTCACCCACAACGAACACCTGGCCGAAATGGCCGACCGCCGCCTAGTGATGCGGGACGGGCTGATGGAGAATTGATAAATTTTATTAAAAAATCGTTATCATTGCGTGACTTTTGGGCGCCCAAGGCGTCCTTAGGTCAGAAGTTTTTCATAACGTTGAGTAAATTGAATAGCCGCCCGGAGTTTCCGAGCGGCTATTTTGTATTTTTGGGAAGTTCTCTTACTTCTTCTCCACCAACTCGTACACCCGAACATAATCCACCTCCATACTCTGCGGGAAGATGTTCGCATCCACACCCTTTTGCCCGCCCCAGTTGCCGCCCACGGCGATATTAAGTAATAAAAACTGCTTGCGGTCGAAGGGCCACTGGGACCAGTTGTAGCTTGAAATTTTATCAAAACGGAAGAAATCCTTGCCGTCTACGGCGAAGGCTAAATGGTTTGGCTGCCATTCGAGCGAATAGACGTGAAACTCCGTAGAAGCCGTCGGCACATCAGTACTAGAGCCTTTGTTGGTGCCGATGCCGTGGTTGAATGCCTTGGTGTGGATGTTGGCGTGAACGCGGTTCTGGTCGAAGCCGACGTGTTCCATGATGTCCATTTCGCCGTTGTCGGGCCAGTATTGGGTGCCGTAGTTGTTGTCGGTGGCCAGCATCCAAATGGCCGGCCAAGTACCTACGCCGGACGGTAGCTTGGCTTTCACTTCGATTTTTCCGTAGAGGAAATCGCCTTTTCCTTTGGTCAGCAGACGCGCCGACGAGAATTGGCGACCACCGGAAGATTCCTTACGGGCGGTAATAATAAGATGGCCGTCCCTGACCTAGGCATTTTCCAGTCGGTTGGTGTAGTTTTGCAATTCGTTATTGCCCCAGCCGTTACCGCCGAGGTCATAGCCCCACTTGGCGGGATCGGGCTTGCCGCTGTAATCGAATTCGTCCTGCCAAATAGGCTTTTCGCTGAATGTGTACTCTTTGGGCGGCGTCAGGGGCTTTGGGTCGGTGGCCACCGGAGCAGGCGCAGCTTCTTGCTTTTGCTGGCAAGAGGCGTTGAGGGAAAAAATGACGAGTAGCAGTAGGGTGGGGTAGCGCATTGTTGTTAATTTGTTGATTTGTGGATTTGTTACGACGAAGTGTACCAACCACACGAATTTGCAAGCCCTACTATCAGGCGACAGCATAGCCTGTGTACGGGCGGTGAGATGGGGGTTGAAAGCCGATGACAATATCAGATTTTTCAACTCCTTTTTTTACTAATTCTGAGGCAATATCCTCTTCGGTCCAATTAGCTTGAATCCAAATCTTGCCGTCGGGCTTTATATCAAAATGATAGATAAGTTGATAAATGAAGTCTTCATCCTCGTCCCAACCTATGCGTACTATCTGGTAATGATTGCGTTCTGAATCTGCAATGATCTGATTCTCCGATTTTTGATCTTTTGAATAGGAGCCATAGTCTTCCAAGATATCCATTAAAATTTGCTGATAGTTTTTTATCTTATCCATGATTTTGCATTTAAACATAAATCCACTTGACAATAATTTGCTTCTTGGCGTCGTAAACAAGCACATTCAGATTAAAATCATCCAAAGCTGCTTGAACATCGGGCCTAATGAAGAACGATTTGTAGGCTTTTTGCGGAACTGCTAAAATCAGCTTACGCTCGGGTTCCTTAATCTTCAATGCCCGCAGGTAAGTCAAGTATTGACCGAGCGCTTCGTAAAAATCATATATATAAGAACTTCCCAGAAAACTTTTTATTTCGACGGCAATCAAGTCCTTGCCCCGGCGGGCGGCTAACACTCGTTCAGCTCCCAGATCAACGAAAATTTGGGTGCCAGCGATTTTAGTTTGTAAGGATCATGCGTAATTTCCCATCCATCCTTCTGCAAAGCCACTTTCACCGCCTCATGGAACAAGTCTTTCGCCATTAATTTTCAGATTTTTACCAAAAATACAAAAAAATATGCCCACACCCTTGAAACTAACCACCGAAGTCTCTCTGACGCCCTCCGACTGGAAAATCGACCACCAAACTCCGGTACTGACTGTCGGCTCCTGCTTCGCCGAGGTGCTGGGCGGGCAGTTGGCTGATAATAAATTCCCGGCGCTGAGCAATCCGTTCGGGACGATGTTCAATCCTTACTCCATTGCTAAAGTGCTGACGATGGCTTTGGAAAACACCCGCCCTGGCCAGGAACTTTACACGCAGAACGCCGACGGAATTTGGCGCCACTACGACTTTCACTCGTCGTTTTGGGCGGAGAGCCAGGAAGAATTAGCGCAAAGTTTGGAAGAAGTCTTGTCCCGCGTGCGAGAGTTTTTGGGTACCGCCGAAGTGCTGGTCGTTACCTTCGGGACGGCTTATGTGTATCGTTACCGTAAAAACCTGTCGTTGGTAGCGAACTGCCACAAGACGCCCCAAAGTGAGTTTGTGAAGGAATTGCTGGGCTACGAGCAATTGCAGAATACCTGGGGCGACTTGATTCGTGCCTTGAAATCTTCCCGCAAAATCGTCCTGACCGTCAGCCCGGTGCGGCACACGCGCGACACGCTGCCGCTCAATCAGGTGAGTAAGTCCGTCCTGCGGCTGCTGTGCCACCGCCTTTCGGAGCAGTACAAGAACGTCAGCTACTTTCCCAGCTACGAGATTATGATGGACGAACTGCGCGACTACCGTTTCTATAAGGAAGACCTCATTCACCCCAGCGAATTAGCCGAAAAATTCATCTTCCAAAAATTCTCGAATGCCTACTTTTCGGACTACACGAAGGAAATAATGAAAGAATGGCAAGCCGTGCAGAAAATGCTGGCGCATCGGCCCTTTCAACCCCAAACGGATTCCTACCAAAAACATATGGAAACCGCGCTGGAAAAGCTGGAAGAATTGAAAGGGAATCTTGCCGTAGAAAAAGAAATTCAGGAAGTACGAGAGAAACTGCGAACCCTTTCCAATTAATAGAATTAGAACAAAAAGTCGAATCCCTCCGATAGCAAACCAGAGGAATTCGACTTTTTGAAAGAACGAACCGGGCCGCCGGAGCGGAACGCCCTACTGCCCAACGTTAAACCCGGCCATGTGCTTTTGGAAGATAGCTTCGTATTTCTTGGCTGCTTCCTCTTTACCCGATTCGCGCACGGCATTGACGATGGTTTGCAGAATGTACAGGTCGATGTTGGCGTCGCGCTGATCGCTGCTGCCGTTTGCCTGGACGTAGTCAAGGTTTGCGTCCGATCTTTCAACCATCGTGTCGGCTATTTCCAATGCTTTCTTGTCCTCGCCCAACTGGAAAAGCGGGCGGATGTAATTGGACGAAATCTGGTCGTAAGGGATGCTCTTGTCCGGCATCACTTCCAGAATCCTGTTTAGCGCGGTTTTCGCTTTATCCATTTTATTTTCGGCAATCAACTGCCCCACCAGGCGAAGGAAGGCGATGCGAGCCGTGAACACGGGCGAACCCTGGTAAGTGTTGTCGTAATACACATCCGGATTATTCAGTTCCCGCCAGGCCATCTTAGTCATCAAGTTGTTGTACATAAGGTCGGAATTCACGTAGCCGTCGGTGGCGTTGGGAACGAAGACGGGCAGCAGGCGATAGGCATAGCCCTCGACCTGCATATACTCTTTCAGGTTGAGGTAGTTGGAACCCGCCAGCGTGGAAGAGAAGTAGATGGGCCGCTGCCAGTTGTTGGTCGCGATGATGTCGAGCATGATAAGGTCCGACTTATAGAGGTCGTTCTTGCCGATGGTCCAGCTAATGGAATCGCGCAGGAAAGGCAGCATATCGGGTTTCAGGATACCCATTTTGCTCACGCTCGCCACGTCCACGGGCAAAAACAGCACCGACGAAGGCAGGATGGAGGTCATGTCGCCGCTGGTGAGCGGCACCTGAATCGCCTTGTTCCCGGAATTCACCAGGCCCATGTATTCTTTTAAGTTGATACCGCCCTTCACGCCCGGAATCTCGTAGAAAGGTACGATGTCGTTCTTGCCGTACATATAGTTGTCGCGGTCGAGCGAAATCGGCAGCGGTTCCGACTCGTAAGTCTGCCGTTTCATCTGGTCGATGTACCAGTCGGTACCCAGCAGACTAAGGTTACAGACCCGCACGTCGGTGCGGAAGCCCTCCACCTCCTGCACGTACCAGAGCGGGAAAGTATCGTTGTCGCCGCCCGTGAACAGAATTGCGTTGGGTGCGCAGCTATTGAGCAGGTTTTTGGCAAAGTCCACCGAGTGGTAGCGATTGCTGCGGTCGTGGTTGTCCCAGCCCTTGAAGCCCATGATCGCCGGGACAATCAGCCCCACAGCCGTCGCCAGCCCGGCCCGCGCCGTGGCGTTTTTGACGAAAGCCGCGATGCCTTCGGCGATGGAAATGACGCCAAAGCCAATCCAGATGCAGAAAATGTAGTAAGAACCCACGTAGATGTAGTCCCGTTCGCGCGGCTCGGTGGGCGGCGAGTTGAGGTAAACGACCAGCGCGACGCCCGTCAGGAAAAACAGCAATCCCAGCACCAGCAAATCGCGGCGGCGGCGGAAGTACTGAATCACGATGCCCAGCAGCCCGAGCAGAAAGGGCAGCATGAAGAAATTATCGTGGGCCTTGCTTTGGGACATGGTGTAGGGGAAATCCTTACCAGCGTCGAGCGGCAGCAAGTTGCCCGCCCCTTCCTCGCCGCTCTCGCGGCCTACGAAATTCCACATGAAGTACCGCCAGTACATGTGGCCGATCTGGTATTTGAACATAAAGCCCAGGTTATCGGCCATCGATGGTTTCTGGCCCTCGGCCAGGCCCTGCATCTGGCGGTAGAGCTGCGGGTGGTTGGCCTGCGTGCTGTACATCCGGGGCAGCAGCATACTGGTACCCGGCTCGTATTCGTACTCGGGCTTGTAGTCGATGATGACATACTTGCCGTTCTGCTTGCGGTAGATGGGTTCGCCGCGATTCTGCTTGATGGGCCGCGACACGAACGTCGGGCCGTACAGCAGCGGGCGGCTACCGTACTGCTCGCGCTTCAGGTAAGACACGAAGCTAAGCGTACCGTCGGGGTTGTTTTCGTTGATGGGCGGGTTGTAGTTGGCCCGAACCAGTACGAGCAGGTAGCAGGAGTAGCCGATCAAAACGAAAGCCAAAGACAGCAAAGCCGTGTTCAGCAGGGCGTTCTGTTTGATTTGGGAATAGCGAATGCCGTACACCAATGCCCCCAGGAAGGCAACGACGAAGAAGATGGTACCGCTACCGAAGGGTAATCCCAGCAGGTTGACGAATTTAATTTCAAACCAGCCCGCCAAACTTGGCAAACCAGGAATAATGCCCGAGTTGATGATGACCAGAATCAGGCCGCCCGCGATAAAGGCCATCAGACCGCCGAAGAAGGTGATTTTCTGGTACTTCTTGTAATAATACACCAGCGCCAAACCGGGAATCGTCACCAAGTTCAGCAAGTGGACGCCGATAGAAAGACCGACCAAATAGGCGATGAAAATCAGCCAGCGGTTCTCAGCGGCGGGGTCTTCTATACGCTCCCACTTGAACACCGCCCAAATGACAATGGCCGTAAAAAATGAAGACATACCGTACACCTCCGCCTCGACCGCCGAAAACCAGAACGAATCCGACCAGGTGTAGGCCAAAGCCCCCACCGCGCCCGCCCCGAGCAGAAGAATGGTGTCGGCCATCGTCAGGTCGCTTTCCTTCTTGCGCAACAGCTTCAAGCCCAGCAAGGTAATGGTCCAAAACAAAAACAAAATGGTAAACGCGCTGCTCAGAACCGAAACCATGTTGACCCAAAAGGCCACCTGGGTGAGATCGCCCAAAGCCAGCAGCGAAAACAACCGCCCAATCAAAAGAAAGAAAGGTGCCCCCGGCGGGTGGGGTACTTGCAACTTAAAAGCGCAGGCTATGAACTCGCCGCAGTCCCAAAAACTGGCAGTAGGCTCGACGGTGAGGGTGTAGGTAAGTAAGGCAATCGCGAATACAATCCAACCGGTGAGGTTGTTGAAGCGGTTGAAACGGGTCATTTTAATTAATTGAAAGTTGAAAGTTGAGAATGGAAAGTGAACGCGGTAGGGTCAATTCTC
>JBBSKK010000126.1:0-7770 GCA_038256395.1 Cytophagales bacterium
ATTTAATTGACTGTTAGAACAAAACTAGGCTTATCAAAGTGAGTCCACAGCAAAAGCCACTTTGTGCCTCTGTGCCTTTGCCTCTTTGTGCCTCAAAAATATGAACTACCGAAAACTAGGAAAAACCAACTTCAATGTCTCAGAAATAAGCCTCGGCACTTGGCAGGTCGGCGGAAAATGGGGCGCCGACTTCGACCACAAACTGGCCGAAAGTATCCTGCACGAAGCCGTCGATGGCGGCGTCAACTTTATCGACACCGCCGATGTTTATGGCGGCGGCGAGAGCGAGAAAGTGGTGGGGGAATTTATCAAGAGCCGCTCGGAACGGATTTATGTCGCAACGAAATGCGGGCGGCAACTGAGTCCGCACACCAACGAGGCGTACCAACCCGCCGCGCTGCGGAAGTTTGTGGAAGACAGCCTCAAAAACATGGGCCTTGAAACGCTGGATCTCGTACAACTGCACTGCCCGCCGACGGAAGTGTATTATCGCCCCGAAATTTTTGAATTGTTCGACCGCCTGAAAGACGAAGGCAAAGTGCAAAACCTGGGCATCAGCGTCGAGAAAGTGGAGGAAGCCCTGAAAGGCATCGAATTTGACAATGTGACCACGGTGCAAATCATTTTCAATATGTTCCGGCAACGGCCTTCGGAATTATTCTTTGAGCAAACCCAGAAAAAAGACGTGGGTGTGATCGTCCGCGTACCATTGGCGAGTGGATTGCTGACCGGAAAATTCTCGGAAGATTCCACATTTACCGAAGGCGACCACCGCAACTTCAACCGCCAGGGCGAGAAGTTCGACAAGGGCGAGACCTTTTCCGGCGTGGAGTACGAAACGGGCCTGGCGGCAGTTGAAGAACTGAAAGCCGTCTTCCCCAATCAAGAAAATCTGGCTCCCATGGCCCTGCGCTGGGTGCTGATGTTCGACCAGGTAAGCACCGTGATCCCCGGTGCCTCACGCCCCACGCAGGTGCAGTCCAACCTACAAGCCGCCGATTTACCTCCGCTCACCGCCGAGCAAAGAAAAGCCGTAAACGAAGTCTACGCCAAGTACATCAAGCCGTCGGTTCATCAGCTATGGTAGAAAGAGTTCATGAGTCTATGAGTTCATGACGGGGCAGCCCGCGCTGTTCAAAGTGTCTGGATTTCAAAGGGTTCACCCTGGCTTTTCTTGACTATCTACTCATGAACTTATGAACTCATAAGCTTTAAACTCCAAAAAAAAGCTGCTCACAAATCACAACAACTCATAAATCCCCGCCACGCCCTGCCCGCCACCCACGCAGGCGGTAACCATGCCGTATTTCTGTTCGCGGCGGCGCATTTCGTTGAATAGCTGCACGGAAAGGCGCGCACCCGTCGAGCCAAGGGCATGGCCCAAAGCGATGGCCCCGCCGTTGGGGTTGACGAGTTCAGGGTTCATGTCCAGTGTCCGCATTACGGCCAAAGATTGCGCGGCGAAGGCTTCGGTCAGCTCGATTTGCTCGATGTCAGACAATTGTAAGCCCGCTTGCTTGAGCGCTTTGGGTACCGCCGCCACCGGGCCGATGCCCATGATGCGCGGATCGACGCCCGCCGTGGCGTAGGCCATCATCCGGGCGATAGGTTTCAGGCCCAGGTCGTTCACCATTTTCTCCGACATCACGATCACGAAGGCGGCGCCGTCGGAGGTCTGTGACGAGTTACCCGCCGTGACGCTGCCGCCCGCCGCGAACACCGGACGCAGCCGCGCCAGGGCCTCTGGCGAGGTATCGGCACGGGGGCCTTCGTCCTTGTTCACCGTGTATTCCCGCGTTTTTTTCTTGCCTGCTTCCGCGTCGAAGTAGGTTTCCTTCACGCTGATCGGCACAATTTCGTCGGCAAAGCGGTTCGCCGCCTGCGCGGCCAGGGCTTTCTGGTGCGACTGGTAGGCAAACATATCCTGATCCTCGCGGCTGATCTTATAATCCTGCGCCACCTGCTCGGCGGTGAGGCCCATGCTGAGGTAATAGTTGGGGTTGGTGTGGGCGATTTCGTAGTTCAAAGCCGTTTTCCAGCCCATCGTCGGTACCATCGACATCGACTCGGTGCCGCCCGCAATAATGCAGTGGGCCATGCCCGCGTTGATTTTCCCGGCGGCCAGCGCGATGGCCTCCACGCCTGAGCCGCAGTAGCGGTTGATAACCATGCCCGACACGCTCTCGGGCAGCGACAGCAGCGATACGAAACGCCCCATCTGCATGCCCTGCTCAGCTTCGGGAACGGCATTACCCACGATCACGTCGTCCACCTGCGCGGGATCGAGTTGCGGGATTTGCGCCATCGTGTGCTTGATGACATCCGCCCCCAGGTTGTCGGGACGGGTAAAACGAAATACGCCCTTGGGGGCCTTGCCGACCGCGCTGCGGTATCCGGCTACGATGTATGCGTTCATTTCTTGGGGGTTGAAAGGTTGAAGTGTTGAAAGGTTTAATTTTAGCCGACAGCCCTGTCAGGCTGAGCGCACCTGCCAGACTGAGCGTACCGGGCTGGCGTTCCAGTCGAAGCCCGGCCAATAGTATGCAAGCATACCATTTGTAAAAGTAGGAATTTATTTTAAAACAAAAAACCACCGCCCGATGGTTTCGGAGCGGCGGTCTTTTGTTGTTCTGGAAGTTTGCGGGGTTATCCCTGCGGATTCGGGCCGGTCGCAGTCTGCTGAATCTGTAGAGGATTCTTTGGCATGACGATCCAGAGGATGACGTAGAGCAGAAAGATGTGCGTGGGTACCGGGATGAAAATCGCCAGGACGAAAAGGACGCGCATCAGGACGATGTCGATGCCAAAGTATTCGGCCAATCCAGCGGCGACGCCGCCGATGACCCGCTGGTTCATGTTTCGGAATAATCTGTTATGAGTGTTCATGGCTAGTAGTTGTTTTACGTTTTGAATAAAACAAAGGTACTAGGTTATGCCAGGTAGTACAGCCTGCTTTTTACAAACGGGTTCCTGACTACAAGAATGGCCCCTGGCTGGGACTAATCCCGGCCAGGGGCCATTTTATAAAATTTCAGGAGGAAAAAGGTACTACTTCAAAGTCGCCACCGCCTTCTTAATCCGTCCCACGGCTTCTTCCAGCGCCTCGTCGGCGGCGGCGGTGGAGATGCGGATGCAGTCCGGTGCGCCGAAGCCCGACCCGGCAACAGTCGAGACAAAGGAGTTATTGAGCAGCCACAGGGAGAAATCGTCCGAGTCGTTGATGGTGTTTTCACCGTCGGATTTGCCAAAATAAAAGCTCACATCCGGGAAAGCGTAGAACGCACCCTGCGGCACGTTGACTTTGAAACCGGGAATGTCTTTCAGCAACTTCACCACCAAATCGCGGCGACGCTCGTAGGCTTGAGCCATTTCTTTCGTAGGTTCCAGCGTGCCGTTGAATGCCGCCACGGCGGCTTTCTGGGCGATGGAGCAAGTGCCGGACGTCACCTGACCCTGCAATTTCTCGACGCCCTGCGCAATCCACTTGGCCGCGCCGATAAAGCCGATGCGCCAGCCCGTCATGGCAAAGCCCTTAGCCACGCCGTTGACGGTCACCACGCGCTCTTTCAAAGCCGGAATAGAACCCATGCTGAAATTGCCGTTGCCCGTGAAGTTGATGTATTCGTAAATCTCGTCGGCAATTACGAACACGTTCTCGTGCTTTTCCAGTACCGCGCCTAAAGCGCGTAACTCGGCTTCGGAGTAAACGGAACCCGTCGGGTTGTTGGGAGAAGCGTACATGACCACCTTCGTGCGGGGCGTAATGGCAGCTTCCAGTTGCTCGGGCGTCACCTTGAAATCGTTTTCGAAGGCCCCGTCCACGATCACGGCCTTGCCTTCGGCCAGCTTCACCATTTCGGAATAGCTCACCCAGTAAGGCGCAAAAATAATGACCTCCTCGCCAGGATTCACCAGCACCTGAATAGCGTTGGCCAGCGAGTGCTTGGCTCCGGTGGAGACCACGACATTTTCGGGTTTCCAGTCGATATTGTTATCGCGGCGCAGCTTGTCGGCTATAGACTGGCGCAGGTCGGGGAAGCCTGCCACGGGCGAGTAGCCGTGGTAGCCGTCGTCGATGGCCTGTTTGGCGGCTTCGCAAATGTGAACGGGGGTTTTGAAATCGGGTTCACCCACGCTCAGACTGATGACTTTGTGGCCCTGGGCGGCCAATTCACGGGCTTTTTTGGTCATCGCCAGGGTCGAAGACTCTTCGAGGGCGGTGATGCGGTCGGCCAATAATGACGTTTCGGCTACTGCGGACATTTTTTTTAGTTGACAGTGGACAATGGACAGTGGCCAATGGATTGTCGTTCGCAAAGTACGATCCTCCGGTTGCCTGCTGCAAAACAGCCGCAAAGGTAAGGGTTAGATAAGAATTATGAGATAGGAATTATAAGATTTCTTCGATAATCGAGTGTCCTGTGGAGCCGTCGCCGGAGGTCCAGCGCCAGGTTTCGTGCAGTCGGATTTTGCCGTTGGGCATGAATTCTGGCCGGGATTGGCAGATACCCGTCATCAGTTCGCCCGCTTTGTTGACCTGGTGGTAGCGCATATCGATATTGCCCGCCTCGTCCACCAGACCGATCAGGTGGCCGCGTTTTATTTTTCCACCCGCGTAGTCGGAGGTGAGGATCTTGCCTTCCTGTTTATAGTGGAAAATGGTCTCCGCTGAGGTTTCGCCGTTGTCGGTGTTCTGGACGGGGCGGAATTTTTTGTTGTGGTAGTTGAACATAAAATGGCTGATTTCTACCGCATTCCCGGCTTCGGCAGCACCGGAAGTCCTTCGTTGCCATCCTCACTCACAGCCTGCACGGCAAAGAAGTAGTTGTCCTTTGAATAGGGCATCTCCGCGCCCAGTTTGTCGGTGAAGAATTTTTTTTGCCAAAATGGCCAGTGCGTTTCGCGCATCAGAATGTAGTAGCCCTTTACTTTACCCGTCTTGGGGGCTTGCCAGTAGAGTTTGGTCGTGTTGGTCAGGCTGCGGACGTCCATCGTCACGTTTTGGGGTTGGGTAGGCGATTTAGCCAGATTAGCGAGGTTTGCCAGGTTCATCGCCGTGTTCTTGCGCAGGTACTCGAAATCCATGTACTCCACCTTGTCGCCGTAGTCCACGCCGTTTTCGACGCGCAGGTCCTGGTGTTGGTGCTGGAAATTCTCGTTCATTTCCGTGATTCTGACCGCCGCAAAGCCCCGGTTGACAAAGGGCGTGTGGTCGCCCCCGCGCAGGTAGCGGTCGTTACGGTAAATCATCCGCACTTCCAGGTGATCCACGTAGCGCTCGCCGACTTCCTTCACGTAGCGGGCCAGGGTACGGGCCTTGCCGTCGTTTTCCAGGCCGTACTGCCGCAGCGAGGCTGCGCTTTTGTCCGTCTCGAAGCCCGGTAGTCCCTCGCTGAACACCCGCACGATGGTGTTGTCGATGAGCTTGGTGTCGTGGCTATTGTTGGAACCCATGATGTCGTTGTTGAGCAGGGCTTCCAGGTTCCACTTTTCGTCTACCGCCCGCTGCGCCAGGTGGTCGGCCCCGAGCAAGCCCTGTTCCTCGCCCGCTACGGTCACGAAAATGATGGTGGCCGGGAAACTTTGTTGGCTCATTACGCGCGCGAGTTCTATGACCGCCGCCGTGCCGGAGCCGTCGTCGTTGGCGCCGGGGGCATCGTCGGTGCGGTTCATCACGTCGCTCACGCGGCTGTCCATGTGGCCGCTGACGAGGAAAATCCGGTCGTCCGCCGGGTCGGTGCCTTTGAGCGTGGCCATGACGTTGCCCATGTCCACGGCCTTGTCGATGCGGCGGCCGTCGGGCGGCAGCGTCCAGGTGTCGATAGTGGCCGTGAGCCGCCCGCCCGACTGCTTGCTGAATTCCTGGAACTTACTCAGAATCCATTCGCGAGCGGGGACGATACCGCGCTTGCCCTGCGTGCCGCTCAGTGTCTGCCGCGTGCCGAAGCTGACCAGTTTCTCGACGTGGGCCTTCAGGCTGTCGGAGGAGATTTGCTCGACGAGTTGGGCGATAGCGGGGTCGCGGTGGATGGTGGTTTGGGCTTTTGCGGGGAGCCCTTCGACTACGCTCAGGATGACAAGGAGGAGAAAAGGAAAAAGTCTCTTCATTGGAGTTGTTGGTTGACAGTTCAGTTTAAGAAAGCAAGATAAGGTAAAAAGTGGCATGGCGAGAATTGGGGGCAGCTTTTGTGGCTTGGGGGTCGTATATTTACGGATTCGTGGCTTTCGTAATCATTTTAGAAAGAATCATAATCGGTGATGGGCGAGCAGAATATCCGCTGGGAGCAGCGGTTTAGTAATTTCAAGAAAACGTTTACCAAACTTTCGGAGACGGTGCATTTTGTGAAGGACAACTACTTCGTCGAAGGAGCGTTTGACGAATCGCGCCTCAGCGATTCCGAGCAGATTGTTATCGAGGGACTAATCAAAAGATTCGAGTACACCCATGAGTTAGCCTGGGATGTGATGAAAGACTTCATTCGCGGGAGGGGAAACACGAATATCTACGGCTCCAGGGATGCGACACGAGAAGCCTTTCAACTTGAACTCATCCAGGAAGGCGACGTTTGGATGGACATGATTAAGAGTCGTAACAAAACAGTACATAGCTACGACGAAAGGATAGCCAGAAAAATATTTTTAACCATTCTCGGCCCTTATTTCCCTGATTTCAAGCTGTTTGAGGAAACGATGCAAAAAATACAGAACGACAGCAAAAGCAACTAACTCTGCGCTAAAATGTACGGATTAGAGGATAAAGTCATCCAGGAAATCAGCGGTATTTTCAGCCGGTATCCACAAATCGAGAAAGCCATTCTGTATGGCTCTCGGGCCAAGGGTAATTACCGTAACGGTTCCGACATCGACCTCACCCTGCAAGGCGAAGGGTTGACGCTGACTATGCTGTTCCGAATAGAAACCGAACTCGACGACCTGATGCTACCCTACAAAATCGACCTTTCTAATTTTCACCAAATAGGTAACCCTGATTTAGTGGCTCACATTGAAAGAGTGGGGTTAGTCTTTTACCAAAAGGCAGCGACGGAGGTTTACAGCCAATAACCCCGCTCCTTGTCATCCTGAGCCTCCGCCCCTTGTCATCCTGAGCGGAGCCGAAGGATCCCCAACCAAAACTTCCAAACAAGCATCACTATCCCGCGAAGAATTTCAATCTTTGCGGGATAATTCCCGTTCGGGAATCTTTACACTTCAAATCAATAAAAGTTATGTCAGACCATTTGGAACAGGGAAAAAAATTCCTGGATACCGTACTGCATTATTACGACAAGGCCGCCGAACACACGGGGCTGTCGAAAGGATTGCTCGAGCGCATCCGCCATTGCAACAGCGTTTATAAAGTCACCTTCCCTGTGGAGGTGGACGGCGAAATCCACAACATCGAGGGCATCCGGGTGCAGCACAGTATGCACAAGCTACCCACCAAGGGCGGGATTCGGTACAGCATGGAGGTATCGGAAGACGAAGTGAAGGCACTCGCCACGCTGATGACCTTTAAGTGCGCGGTCGTGAACGTGCCTTTTGGCGGGGCCAAGGGTGGCGTGTCGATCAATCCGCATAACGCGTCGGACCAGATGCTGGAAAAAGTGACGCGCCGCTTTGCCACCGAACTCATCAAGAAAAATCTGATTGGTCCCGCCGTGGACGTCCCGGCGCCCGACTACGGTACGGGCGGACGCGAGATGGGCTGGATTGCCGATACTTACATGACCTTCCAGTTCGGTGATACCAACGCGCAGGGCTGCGTGACGG
>JBBSKK010000127.1:0-7760 GCA_038256395.1 Cytophagales bacterium
CATTGGTAGCAGCGTTCTCATTGACTCGTTCAATGCTGATGTAAATCTCACCTTCGATTTGCTTAGCATCATCGCTCGTGTCGAAAGTGATGATGTCGGTGTAGAAGTCGTGGTTGAGGTGTTCACGATTCATGTTGAGCAGGTACTCGTCAGAACAGAATATGTAGTTGAGAGAGTTCAACTCATGTTCTTCTTGGTCGATAACAAACTTCAACCAGCGTCTCGCCTTAGTTGGATTGGGAAGTTCATGCTCCACATCCTCCGCAAAAAATTGGATCAGTGATTTTAAAGTGGCCATAAATCTTAGTGTGTAGTGAATGATAGAATGTTCGCCAGCAACTATTGTATAGCTAAGAGTTACTGTTAAGCGGGAAAATTACACAAAGAATTACACACTAGCATAAAATAGCCATAAAAAAGTTGTAGAAACCGCTAATTACTAAGCAAATGGCTAAATATCCCTATTGACCCGAGCCATTTCGACGGAAATAGGCATCTACCTCACGCTTGTAGAAAGGGGAAAGCGTAGGCGGAATGGAGCGAAGTAATTCGGTTTGCTTCTCTTTCTCCCGGATGTATTGCTCGAAAGCGGGTGGAGGGCGACGGATAATCTCACCCGCCGATTCGCCTTTGCGCTTGTCGTCTTCGCCCTGCTCTCGCATGGCTTTTTCGGATTCCAGCAATCGGGTTACGATTTCCTGGTTACGCTTAATCAATTCCTGATTGACGCGCTTGTTGACCAAATCCGTTTCAGATTCTTCCATTTTCTCCATCAACTCCTTCAATTCATTGCCGAATTTTTGCCCGTTTTCGGTACCCTTTTGGGAGTCCATCATCTCCTGAATCATCTTCCGGATCATGGCTTGCTCGGCAGCCATGCGGGCGAGTTGCTCCGAAGTACCTTGCCCTTCCTGTCCTTGTTGGCCTTTACCTTGGCCCTTACCCATTTGTTTTAGTTGCTCGTTCAGACCCTGCTGTCGTTCGCTTGCACCTGGTGATTTTCCTTTGCCTTTCCCCTTGCCTTTTCCAGTACCAGGCATGGCCATCGCCATTGCCATTTGCTGCTGCATTTGCCGGAAAACATCGCTCAACATTAGTGCCAGGTTGTTCATGGAAGTCATAGCGAATTGCTGCTTGGAAGTGGCGACATTCAGGCGGCGGTCTTTAATGTTCGTGACGCTCTCGCCCATATAAGACTTCATGTCGTTCAATTCGCGGGTAATGAAAGATTGAATCTGAATCACGCGATTGGCCAGGGTATATAGGCTATCCTCAATAATTTTGGCGTCGTCCTGTAATTTGAGTTGCTCCTGACCCAGCGTCACGAAGCGTGGATCTTGCAAATTGACGCCTTTAAAATCCTTCATTAGTTTTTCCTGATCAAAGGAGAGCGTAATGAGGTTTTCCAGAATATCCCGCAGCGCGGCGAGGTCTTCTTCCATCTGTTGCATCTGCGCACTCTGCATCGACTCGGACATGGACGAGGACATTTTTTTCATCGACTTCGCCGCTTTCTTCTGTGCTTCCGAAGCCTCCGAATTTTTCTGCTCATCGAGTTTCTCATTGCCCTTATCCATCTGCTCTTCGGCTTCCTCCTGCTCCTCTTCCTGGGTGTCGGGTTTCTCGTCGATCTCCTCCCCCATCTTCTCTATTTCGTCGAGGTCTGCCTTCGTCTTCTCAAACTCCTCTTTAATCTTGTCCTGCTCTTTTTTCAACTCCTCGTTCTTCGCCTGCTTGTCTTCGGCGTTTTTCGTCTTCTCGTTTTCCTTAGACTTCTCGGCCAGCTTCTCCTCCTTTTCGGCCAATTCGTCCAGCTTCTCCACAACGTCCTCCATCTTCTGATCCATCTGCATTTTCTTGAAGAGGTTCAGCGTCCGTTCGAGTTCTTTTTCCAGATTGTTCTCCTTGTTGCGCAGTTGTTCGAGCATTTTGGTCATACGCTCGCTCTGCTTCTTTTCCAGGAGTTTTTCTAGTTCCTTGTACAGCTTGCTGGTTTCGTCGTCCATCAGGTCGTCCATCAGCTTCTGCAATTGATCCAGCTTTTTCTGCGTCTCTTCGTTCTGTTGCTTGAATTGGCTAGACTTCTCGTTAGTAGCCTTGTTTTGGTCTTGCAACGAGCGGACTTGCTCCATCAATTCCTCGCGTTTCTTGATGATGTCTTCGACCTGCTTGCGTTCCTGGAAGTCCAGGTCTTTATTGGTCTTCAGTCTTTTTTCAAGATTTTCAAGATCCTTTTCCAGACTTTGCGCCTTTTTCAAAGCGTCCTCCATCTGCTTCTCGGTCTGCTTAGCTGATTTCTCGACCTCTTCCTTCAACTTGTCCTTGCTCGGGACAGCAAAGTTGATGGTGCGCGAGCGGGCGCTTTTCGGGCCGTTCACGCCGTCATTGTCCCATACCTGGGCGTAGTACTCGATCTTATCGCCGGGCGCCAGTTTGAGGCTGTCGACGTACCATTGGAAGTAAAAACTCTGGGTATTGACGGTCTTGTTGAAAGGAACGGCGATGCTTTTTGGAGCCGCCGTTTTGTTGTCCTCAGGCTTGTCTTCCCGATGGACAGTATAAAAGACTTTCAATTGAGAAAATCCGTAATCGTCGCTGATGGAACCGCCCAAAACGAGGTAGTTGTACAACGTGGTATCCTGGAAATTTTCCAAAGAAAGCACGGGGTGCTTGTCGGGAATGACGTTGATGTAATAGCCGATTTTCTCGGCGTTAGGCGTCTCGTTGTTTTGCAGCAGCACCTGGTACTGCGACGAGCGGCGCATCGACTTCTGATACTGAAAACGCTTGTCGTCTTTGTTTTTCGCCTTGTAAAGCAGCGAATCGTTCTCAAATTTCAGGCCCAGCG
Organism: Cytophagales bacterium; assembly: GCA_038256395.1. Classification (GTDB taxonomy): domain Bacteria; phylum Bacteroidota; class Bacteroidia; order Cytophagales; family Spirosomataceae; genus Persicitalea. The sequence goes on from JBBSKK010000127.1 coordinate 2,849, forward strand.
CTTTGGTCGCCGAGGTGTTGAAATTCCACTCCACCACCGTGCCTTCGGGAACCGTCATATTGCCCACGTTGGCCAGGCCCTCGGCGGGTTTGTTAAGGTAAGCCGGGTAGCGCAGATTGACGTCGAACGAAAGCAAACTGGGCCGCTCGATGACCTTCAAATCGTAGTTTTCGGAAGCAAAGCCCGCTGCGTCGAATGAGAATTGGACATTGCGCTGCACATTTTTAAAGGTATAGGAAAATTCCCGATCGCCTTCTTGATTAAGCTTGAAGCGGGTGCCGTTTTGCACCAGATAAACCGCCTGGGGCAGAGCTTCACCTTTGAGCGTCAAGTCGAGTTTGAAATCTTCATTGCGGAAAACTTTCAAGTCTTTATTCGCGACCTCGAAAGTGAAAGGCGCGTAGGTGTAGTTTTTCTGAAAATGGATGATCCTATCGGAACTGGACGTGAAAAAGCTTGGGTTGAACAGCAGAATCACGGCGATAGCGGCCAAAGGGTAAACGGCGTACTTGACGTATTGCTTGTTCTCCTGAAAGCGAATGGCATCGGCAAAGCGTACCACCAAAAGCTGACCGGATTTTTGCCGAATGCTGGCATCAATCAGATCTGTTTGCCGACCAGAGAGGGATTGCAGTTGCAGCGTGTTGAGCAATTTATCGCCAATTTCGGGAAAGTACTGGCCAATTTGCGAAGCCGCTGCTTCGTTGGAAATCGGCTGTCGTAGTCCGTACAAATTAATCAGCGGCTGGATTACCCACTGATAAAGTGAAAACAGCAGCACGGCCAGAAAACCGAAGAACAACGTCCCCCGCATCCCCGAGCTGAAACGCCCAAAATATTCCAAAGTGTTAAAAGCCAAAAAAACAGTCAGCAACAAAGCCGCCGAGAAAATGACGCCTTTGAGCAAACGGTTTTGGTAGTACTTCTGGCGGTACTCCTGAATTCTCAGGAGCAAGGTGCTGGCCGAAGCGGTAGAAGCTGCCATATATTTTTCACGTTAAGGTTTAGTCTATCCAGGTACGCAGCAAGAATCGTGCAGACGATGCGCCGCGCATACAGCTACAAGATAAAAAGAAAAAGCCGAAGCGACAGAAAATTTTGTTTCTGTCGCTTCGGACAATTAACTCAATAAGCTGTGTGCTTGTTAAACGTCGATGTCTGCGTGATTATTGGCCTTCACCGAACGAATGAAATTGTGAACGTCAGCGGCAATATCCTGACTGTCTAGCAAGACGCGAATGAAGGCGCTACCGATGATGGCTCCCTGCGCGTAGCGGCAGGCTTTCTCGAAAGTAGCGTTGTCTTTTATTCCAAAACCAATCAGGCGCGGATTGCGAAGGTTCATGGCGTCGATGCGGTCGAAGTAGGCTTCCATGTTGTCGCTGACGCCCGTTTGCGAACCCGTCACGCTGGCCGAGGAAACGGTATAGATAAAGCCCGAACTCTGCTCATCGATTTGCCGGATGCGGGATTCGGAGGTCTGCGGCGTGACCAGAAAAATATTCAAAAGGCCGTATTTTTCAAAAATAGCCTTGTATTCGTTCAGGTAAACGTCCATCGGCATATCGGGCAAAATCAAGCCATCCACGCCGACTTCCGCGCATTTTTGGCAGAATCTTTCGACCCCAAACTGAATGACCGGATTGACGTAGCCCATCAGCAGCACGGGTAGTGTGATGCCATCGTCCCGCATTCCTTCCAGTTGCTCCAAAAGCAGTCGCACCGTCATGCCGTTTTCCAGCGCCTGTTGGTTACTAAGCTGAATGGTTTCGCCATCGGCCACAGGGTCGGAATACGGCATCCCGATTTCTACCAAATCTGCCCCGGCCTCCTGCAAGGCGGACAAAACCCGGCGCGTGTCCCCTATCCTGGGAAAGCCCGCCGTGAAATAGACGTTGAGGTTACCGGCAGGCTGTTGCGCAAAAAGTGCTTCGATTCGGTTCATTCTTTCGTCCAGTAATCGACTACCAATACTTTGTCCAAGTGTGGAGTAAGCGTCGCGCCAAAAGCCTTGTGGTCGGGGTGAGGTAGGTACACGGCGCGATCTTCTTCGCTGTCGAAGGTCAAAAAGTAGGCATGTGTGAAGCCATCGTTCAAGCCTTCGGGGCTATTGTTAAGTCCCCATTCGAGCGATTTGATTTCCTTGATTTTGGAAGGCAAAGCCAGGAAGGCGTCTTCTACTTCCTTGACTTGCTCGGGTGTGGAGGAGTCTTTGAACTTAAATAATACGACGTGTCGTAGCATAGGTTTTGTTTGGGTAGTTTCGGTCATTTCGGTTTCTGATTCGGCGGTTTCGGTTTTCGTGTCGGCGTTTTGGCAGGAAACGAAGGCCGTCATGCCGAGAAAAAGAATTCCAGTAGCGAGGGAGGAGAAGGGTTTTTTCATTGGAATTGGTAAGGGTTTTTTGAAAAATTGTGGGTATAAAGTGGAGTAAAAGTAGGTCAATCGTAAAAGATAGGCGCGACGTCACAAAACACACAAGTATACTTTGTGCCTTTGTGCCTCTGCCCCTTTGTGCTTTTTTAACCCGAGCAATTAATACACTCCTCGCCCTGGTCGAATTTCTGGCGGTCAAACTGACCGAGTTTTTCCTTAAGATTCAAAATCTCGTCTTCAATGTCGCAACGCTCGAACAGCGAAAGCTCGGGCGAGTCCTTTTTGCCTTCCAGTTCCTGCAACTGCATGCGTAGGTCGAATACTTCGGGTAAGGTGAGTGTAGCCATATTTTGAGTGATGAGTGATGAACGATGAATGATTTTGCGAAAAGCCGATTGCTGACAGCCGATCGCCAACAGCCAATCAGAGATACTTCATATAGGTTCCCAAATCTTTATCGCCTCTTCCTGAGAGGTTTACAACCACGACATCGTTTTTGCCCGCGCCGATGCGGTCTAGTATGGCCAAGGCGTGGGAGGTTTCCAGGGCAGGAATGATGCCTTCGATGCGGGCAAGGTTGAAGGAAGCCTCAATGGCTTCATCATCCGTGGCCGAGAGGAATCGGGCGCGGCCCGTTTGGAACAAATGCGCGTGAACGGGGCCGATGCCGGGATAATCCAGACCCGCCGATAGCGAATAGGGTTCCACCACCTGGCCATCTTCGGTTTGCATCAGGATGGTACGGCTGCCGTGCAGGACGCCCGGTTTGCCCAGGGCAGTTGTCGCCGCCGAGTGACCCGAGTCAACGCCTTGTCCGGCGGCTTCCACGGCGATGAGCTGAACGGAAGGCTCGTCGAGATAATGGTAAAATGACCCAGCGGCATTGCTGCCCCCGCCTACGCAGGCCACTACGAAATCAGGATTGGCGTTACCCGTCTGATCTTTCAATTGGGTCTTCATCTCCGCCGAAATGACAGACTGGAAACGCGCCACCATGTCGGGGTAAGGGTGCGGGCCGACCACCGAACCGATGATGTAATGCGTGTCGGTCGGGTTATTGATCCAGTGCCGCATAGCCTCGTTGGTAGCGTCTTTGAGGGTTTTGGAGCCGCAGGTGGCAGGCCGCACCTCGGCGCCGAGCATTTTCATCCGGGCCACGTTGGGTGCCTGGCGCTCGATGTCGAGTGAGCCCATATAGACAATACACTCCACGCCCATCAGCGCGCAGACGGTAGCTGTGGCCACGCCATGCTGCCCGGCCCCCGTTTCGGCAACTATGCGCTTTTTACCGAGCCGCTGCGCGAGCAGAATTTGCCCAATGGTATTGTTTACTTTATGCGCTCCGGTATGGCAAAGATCTTCGCGCTTGAGATAGACGGTGGTACCAAATTTCTCGGAAAGACGCTTGGCCAAATACAGCGGCGTCGGACGGCCCACGTAATGGCGCAGCAAACCGTTGAATTCCGCCTGAAACCCGGGTTCGGCGATGATGTCGAGGTAGCGGGTGCGCAGTTCCTCCACGTTGGGATGCAGCATTTCGGGGACAAACGCCCCACCAAATTGGCCGTAGTAGCCGTTCTCGTCCACCTGAAACGAGATTTTTTCTTCCAGTACTTCCATAATCAAACTTCCAGTTCTTGTTCTTCTTTGATGCGGATTTTGTCGATGAGCATTTCTATTTTTTCTAAATCCTTCACGCCCGGTGCCGTTTCGTAGCGGCTATTGACGTCGATGCCGTAGATGGGTACGTCGGCGGCCAGGGCCAAAAGTTGGTCGATGTTTTCGTTGCTGACGCCGCCGCTCAGGAAAAATGGCTTCTCGCGGTCGTAGTTGCGCAGAATGTTCCAGTCGAAAGCCACGCCATTGCCGCCGCGTAATTCACCCTTGGTGTCAAACAAGAACAAGTCGCAAAAAGGTTTGTAATTGTTCAACATTGCGAAATTAAACTCATTGTCCACCGCGAAGGACTTGATGATGTTCAGTCCCTTCTGCCGCAGTACCCGGCAAAAATCCGGCATCTCGTTACCGTGCAGCTGCACATATTGTAGGTCGTACTGCTTTACCATATTCATGATGTGATCGGGATTGGAATTAACAAAAACACCCACCTTTTTGATGGATGAGGGAATCGTACGCAGAACTTCCGCGTCCAACTCCTCTCCCACGTAGCGGGGCGACTTCACGTAAAAAATAAATCCCATGAAGTCCGGTTTCAGAGAAATCAGGGCTTCGATATTGGCGGCATCACGCATTCCGCAGACTTTCAATTTCATACTATCAAGGGTTTTTGTTCAATTATTCTAAAAAGGTCTTTTTGCAAAGAATCTAATGCCGCCGCCGGATCGGGCGTCTTCATAAAGGTCTCGCCAATCAGAAAACCACGGTAGCCTTGATCGAAAAGCTGGACGATTGTTTCGGCGTCTTTCAGACCGCTTTCGGAGATTTTTACAAAACGGTCGGGAATTTGCGCGGCGAGTTCAACGGAAGTCTCCACCGAAGTCGAAAAGGTTTTTAGGTTGCGGTTATTGACGCCCAC
>JBBSKK010000128.1:0-7755 GCA_038256395.1 Cytophagales bacterium
GCGGCATTCAGGTAAAAGCCTACTGGGCAGGCGTAGCCAATCCGCTCACCACGACCACCGATTCGCTGGGCAATTTCAGCTTTACCATTGCCAACGGGCAGAAAGTTCGGGTAGAGTTCAGTAATCTTCCCCACGAATCCTACGAAAGTACCCCCGGCCTTCAAAATGGCTCCTCCGTGCAATTCGTCACTACACCCGTTTCCATCGTCGATCTGGGAGTCATCGATCCTTTGTCCTACTGCCGCGACATAATGCCCAACCTGGTGGCTTCCTGCTTCGTAGTGGGTGATCCGCTAGCAACGGGCAGCAACTCGGGGCCGCTGGCCTCCATCGTCCATTTTCCGTATAGCGCTTCGGGGCAGGGAACAGAACCCGACCCGCTGGCCTCCAACGCCATGACGGGTGCCGTCTGGGGGGGGGGCGTACCGTCGGCAGGATAAGGCCCTTTTCTTCTCTGCCTTTTTGAAAAGACACAGCGGCCTGGGGCCTTTGGGCCTGGGGGGGATCTACCGCGCTGATCTTTCGGGCGTTTCGCCCGCCACGGCCCCTTACCTCGACCTAGCTAAATTTGTCAAACTCAGTAGCCCCGCCGACAGCATTCTGCTCACCAAACGCGCACTTCCTGCCGATTACAAAGTAGCCAGTCTCGATTCTGCCACTTATAGGATGGTGGGCAAAGTCGGCTTGGGTGGCATGGCCCTCACGCCGGACGAGAATTTTCTTTGGGTCATCAATTTGTTCCAAAAAACGCTGGTGCGCGTTCCGCTCACCAAGTCCGCCGGGCAGTTGGAGGCCGCCGATATAAAGTCCTACGCGCTGCCCAGCCCAGGCTGCGTGGCTGGCCAATCCCGCCCCTGGGCGCTGGAATACCACGAAGGCTCGCTCTACGTAGGCATGACCTGCGACGCCGCCGCCGCTGGCGGAACCCGCGACAACCTGCGCGCCTACGTCTATCGCTACGACCTAAAAACCAACCAGTTCCTCAACTCACCCGTCATCAGTGAACCCCTGAATTATCGTAAGGGCTGGGTGCACGCAGGCGTACCGCAAAGCGAGTACTGGGAACCCTGGACGGATATGTTTGGCGACCTTACCACTTCGCTGCTCACCACGGAGGGCGTCACGCCTATATACCGCGTCTCGCGTCCTCAACCTATCCTTTCCGACATCGAGTTCGATACCGACGGCTCGCTGATTCTGGGCCTCATGGACCGCACGGGCCATCAGACGGGCCGCAACCAACTGAGCATTCCTGCAAGCGCTGCCCGCTTCAGTGGCTATATCGGTGGTGATATTTTGCGTGCCCAGGCCTACGCCGACGGCACCTACAAACTGGAAAAAAATGGTAAATCCGGCCTGCGCGTAGGGAATGGGGCGGGCAACAACGAGGGGCCGGGCGGCGGCGAGTTTTATGGGGATGATTTGTACAAAGACGTTTTTTCAGGCGATACCATCCAGCAGGAAACCTTCATGGGTTCCATGGTGGTAGTGCCGGGCAACGATGAGGTGGTCGCGTCAGTCATCGAACCCTTCACGGTCTGGACGGGGGGCTTGGCCTGGTTCAGCAACCTGAGCGGCAACCGGATGAAAGCCTTCGAGATTTACAACGGCGAGGACAATCAGCAGTACGTCGGCAAGGCCAACGGCCTGGGTAGTATCCGCGCCCTCTGCGAAGCGGCCCCCATCCTGATCGGCAACCGCCTGTGGGTGGATACCAACGAAAACGGCTTGCAGGATCCCGACGAAGCCCCGCTGGCGGGCGTGTCGGTCGGTCTGTACGACGAAAAGGGTGGGTTGGTAAGCCTGGCTACAACTAAGGAAGACGGTACCTATTTGTTCGGTGGAACAACCGTTCAGCCTAATTCCACCTACTATATCGTGTTGGGGGCAAGTGGCAACTCCCCGCAGTTTGACAAAAATCAGGGAGTGCTTTCGGTCAAGAACAATGCGTATCGACTGGGGGCTACTGCCCAGCCTACCATCCAGAAAACAGCCGAAAACCAGATTGCTAACCTCGCCCAAATAGCCGACGCCAGTATGCCCGCCAATTTGCGGGGCTTTCCCTTTATGATGGTGGAAACGGGCGCACCCGGCCAGAATCAACTGATTTTTGACGCGGGTTTTGATGACTGTTGGGTGGATGCGGGCCGCGACACAACGGACTGCGCGGGTACGGACTCCCTGAAACTACCCGCCGCCACGACGGGGCAAACCTGGACGGCGGCAGCCGGCAATCCCTCGCCCGCCACTATTACTGCCTCGGGCCTGGTGAAGGGATTGGCGAACGCGGGCATCTATAGGTTTGTCATGTTCCAAAACCAAACCTGTAGCGACACCGTGCTGGTTACGGTGAAAGCCGCCCCCAAGGTGCAGGCCATCATCGAGCGCGTAACCTGCACCAACCTGCAAGCCAACAGCGACGGAAAGATTCAATTAATTGGGTTCAGGCCCCAGGAAAAATTCAACATCAGCGTGGGGGCATCGGCAGTCAGTTTTATGTTCGATATGCCGCAACCTATTCCGGCCAACGGCACGATTATAAAGGATCTGAGCAATCCTACTGCTGCCAGCCAGTCGTATCTGGTTCGGGTTTACAACGACTCCGGCTGTACGCAGGATGTCCGGCTCACGGTGATGCAGCGCGATTGTCAATGTGGCGATTTCAAAGCCCTTTGCGTACCCGTTTCCACGCGACGAATCAAGACTCAGTAAGCTTTCCCAAGATAGTTGAGACCAAGAGCCGCTCATGAAATGGGCGGCTTTTTGTACTTTATTTAGTTTATGGTTTTCAAAGGACGTTTGATGTTAGCGTAGTTATGCCTAGTTTTGCCCCCGATTTGCTAAAAGTTCAAATCAACGAATCAACAGATCAACAAATCAACACCCCTTGAAAATACTGGGAATTTCGGCCTTCTACCACGATTCGGCGGCGGCTTTGATCGATGACGGCGTGATCGTCGCGGCAGCGCAGGAAGAGCGCTTCACCCGTAAAAAGCACGATCCTGGCTTTCCGGCCAACGCCGTGCAGTTTTGTCTGGAATACGGCGGCGTGACGCTCAACCAACTGGATGCCATCGTTTTTTACGATAAGCCACTATTGAAATTCGAGCGCTTGCTGGAAACCTACTACGCCTTTGCGCCCAAGGGCATTCGCTCCTTCATTACGGCCATGCCCGTGTGGATCAAGGAGAAAATGTTTTTAAAACGTCTGATTAGGGAAGAGTTGGTGAAATTGGGTTACGACAAGAAAAAGCCAGTCAAGATGCTTTTTCCCGAGCACCATTTGTCGCACGCCGCTTCGGCTTTTTATCCATCACCCTACGAAAAAGCGGCGATTCTGACCATCGATGGCGTAGGAGAATGGGCCACGGCTTCTATTTGTTTAGGCGAGGGCAAGGACATTACCATCCTCAAAGAACTCCGTTTCCCGCATTCGCTGGGGCTTTTGTACTCCGCCTTTACCTACTTTCTGGGCTTCCGGGTCAACTCGGGCGAATACAAACTCATGGGCCTGGCCCCCTACGGCAACCCGTCGTCGCCGGAGGTGGAACGCTACGTGGACATCATCCTCAAAGAACTTATCGAGCTGAAAGAAGACGGTTCCGTCTGGCTCAATCAGAAGTATTTCGACTACGCCACGGGCCTGAAAATGGTGGATGAACCCGCCTGGGAGCGGCTTTTTGGTTTCAAGAAGCGCAATCCCGAGGATTCGCTGGAAGCCGAACACTGCAACCTCGGCCTGGCCATTCAGCGCGTGACCGAGGAGGCCGTCATCCGCATGGGCCGCGAGGCCAAGCGCCTGACCGGGGCCGACTACCTCTGCATGGCGGGCGGCGTGGCCCTCAACTGCGTGTCCAACGGCAAGATTCAGAAAGCCGGGATTTTCAAAGATGTATTCATCCAGCCCGCCGCCGGGGACGCGGGTGGCGCGTTGGGTGCCGCGCAGGCTGCCTACCATATTTATTTTGGGCAAGAGCGCAAAATCACCTGGAAAAACGACAATATGCGCGGCTCTTACCTCGGCCCAACGTTCTCGGATTTGGACGTGGAGCTGACCGCCAAAAAGTACAATGCTACCTACACGCATTTTGAAGATTTCAAAGAATTGAGCAAAGAGGTGGCCAAGCTGCTGGCCGATGGCAACGTGGTCGGCTGGGTACAGGGCCGCATGGAATTCGGTCCGCGCGCGCTGGGTGGCCGCAGCATCTTGGGCGACCCGCGCAATTCCGAAATGCAGAAGAAGCTGAACCTGAAAATCAAGTACCGCGAGTCATTCCGGCCCTTTGCGCCCTCTGTGCTGGCCGAAAACTGCGCCGAGTACTTCGACTACGACGGCATTTCGCCCTATATGCTGCTGGTGCATCCCGTGGCCCAGGAGCGGCGCAAGCCCCTTCCGGCGGGCTACGACTCGATGGACCTGCGCAACAAGCTGTACTTCGAGCGGTCGGATTTGCCCTCGATCACCCACATCGACTACTCGGCCCGCATTCAGACGGTGCATAAAGAAACCAACCCGCGCTACTGGGAACTCATCAATGCTTTCAAGGAACTGACGGGCTACGCCGTGATCGTGAACACGAGTTTCAACGTGCGCGGCGAACCCATAGTGTCCACGCCCAACGACTCCTACCGCTGCTTCATGCGCACCGAAATGGACTACCTCGTGGTGGGCAACTACGTCTTCGACAAGCGCCAACAACCCGAGTGGCAGGAGAAGGACAACTGGCAGGAGGAGTTTGTTTTAGATTAATTTTGAATGAGTGAATGAGAGAATAAAAAATTACTGGCGAAAGCAACATTCTCTCAATCACTAAATCTCTCATTCAAAATTGAAAACCATGTCAAAAGTCATAACCAGCCTCATCCGGCTCGCTCTGCTCGCGGTACTGTTCGTGTTTCTTTTCTATCCCGATAAGTTTCACGTCACCTTCGGCTATCCGGGTTTTCCGCAGAGCGACAGCTTTTATATTCGGCTGACTAAGACCGTGTTTTGGCTGCTGTTAGTGATCGAGATTTTACGGATATTTTATTATGGCGTGGTCAAAAGCAAGGCCAAGGGGCTGGTGGCTAACATTGTGACGTTGGTGGTACCGCTGCTGGTGGTATTGGTGTTTTTGGAAATAGTGTTCATGTACATTCCCCAAAGCCACGAGGGTGTACTGTCCAAAGCTTCCCAAATCTGGTGGGAAAAATACTGGAATCCCGTCAACGCGCAGGGCTACCGGGATAAGGAAATTGAAGCAGGTACGAACAAGACGAAAGTGCTGGTCATCGGCGACTCCTTCGCCGCCGGCCACGGGCTGGAAAGCCTGGACGAGCGCTTTTCCGATCAGTTGGAAAATAAGTTGGGCAAGGACAAATACGTGGTTTATAACCTGGGCGTATCGGGGTCCGACACGCGCGACGAAGCCAAGCGGCTCATGGAGTTTCCCGTCAAACCCGACGTGATCGTTTTGCAATATTTCCCCAACGACATTGAAAAAGCCGCCCGCGAAAACGGCCAAACCCTCACCGGGGCTGAGCCTTACAATGACCTGCACGGCCCGTGGGCTACGCTGGTAAAGCGATTTTATTTGCCTAATTTTGTCTATTGGCAGTTGCCCCACGCCTCGTTCAGCACGTTCGAGGACTTTGTGCAAAAATCCTATACCGACTCAACAGTGCTGAATGCGCACTTTCGGGATTTGAACCAAATGCTGGCCTACCGCGACAGCACGGGAGCCAAAATGTACGCGGTGTTCGTGCCATTCCTGTTCCAACTGGACAAAAGCGCGCAATACACTCGGCCCATCGAAGATTACCTGAAAGTCCACGGCGTGAAAGTGGTCACGCTCACGGACGGTATCAAAAAGATAGCCGACAAAGATCGCGTCGTGGGCAAAAACGACGGCCACGCCGGCCCGGCGGTGAACGCTTTGATGGCGGAACGAGTGTATGAGGTTATGAAGGGAGGCACAAAGGCACAAATTTCCAGAGGCACAAAGTAAGGGTGTGAGTTAGATTAGAGTAATAAGTTCTTATAAATCAATAATTCAACGCGTAAACAACCGGGCGGGCGTTCCCGTCAACAATTAAACAACAATGGATTTCTTAACCGACCTGTTCTCCTTCATGAAGGAGCGTAAAAAATGGTGGCTGGCTCCGGTCATCATCGTCCTGCTGCTCATCGGCGTGCTAATCGTCATCGGCGGCGGCTCAGCGGTAGCACCGTTCATTTATACGTTATTTTAAAAATAAATTAGTGAATGTCGGAATTTTTGATTTACTCATTCCTACATTCACTAATTCAAAAATTTACAATTGGAAAACAAGACCTCCGAGGCCGACAAGGCCAAAGCGCAGCTCGTCATCGTGACTGGGCTGGTCGTGATTTATTTTATTTTCAAATCCCGGTACCCGTGGATGCTTTACGCGGCGGCGGTGATTGGCGTACTGTGCATCGCCATCCCCATCGTGGGCGACTGGATCGTGAAGGGCTGGTTCAAGATTGCCGAAATCCTGGGGGCGATCAACGGACGGATTCTGCTGTCGATCATCTTTTTCCTGATCCTGTTCCCGATCGCGGTTTTGTCGCGCATGGGTCGGAAAAATCCGCTCTCGCTGCGGAGTAACAATGAGGATTCGGCTTTTACGGAGCGCAACCACTTGTACACATCCAAGGATTTGGATCAGGTTTGGTAAGAGGGACTACTTCTTCTTGTTGGCCTTGATTTCGTAAAGCAGCTTCACCTGTAGCCCCACGTCCGTGCGGTCTTCGAGGAAGGGAAAGGTTCTGAAGCGTGTATTCAGGAAGGAACTGACCTGCAACACGATCGGACTCCAGCGCTTTTCGACACCCACGAGTACGTTCACGTTGTTGATCGTTGGGAATGGAATCGCTCGCTCTTTGGTCTCTTGCCCAAAGTCTCTGGAAGGGCGTTTGAAATCGAAAGAAAGCGTTTGCTTCGCCCTTAGATTCAGGTTAGTCCCCGCCCCGACGAAGTAGGAAAAGTCATTGCTTATTTCATTTCGGTAGGTAAGGTTGAGCGGGATACGCACGATTTTGGTGCGGGCGGTGATGTTGAAAATGTCAAAGTTGGGTGGGAGCTTCGGAGCGTGTTTTTTGCGGAACTCCTCCCGCATCCTATCCTTGAAAAGTTTCTCGGAAAAAAACTTCTGATCTTCCAATTTTTGCCAACTCAGCCCGGCCTGCACACTCCAATGCTCGCCTAGCAGAACTTCATTCCAAAGCGAAAAAGCCTTGGTACGGCCTTCCCATTGCTGCCCCACGCCCACGCGGAAAGGTAAATTGAGGCCAAATTTGGGTAGTAAATTTTCCTCTTTCGTCACTTGCTCGGCATTCTCCTCGGTAGAAGGCTTAGCAGTCGCAGCTTTGCGTTCGGCAGCTTTTTCTAACTTAGCTATCATCGCAGTTTCTCGCTTCTGAATTATTTTGGGCATCCGACTCAGTAGACGGCCATATTCAATTTTGCTTTTTTCTAACAATAAAGGGGTTGGCAACGGTGAAATGTCGTTTAGGACTAAGCGCTCTTGAAGCTGATCTACATTCGTTGACTTTTCCTGGATGTCGTTACGTGCTACCGATTTTTCCGACTCTTCATTTTTCTGATGATCAGAATCTTCTCTCAAATTCAAAGAGCTGGGATCGCTGGAAAATTCAGATAATTCAGCGCGTTCAGCCCTACTTTCATAGACAGGACGATCCCGATAAACCACGCGGGGTTCGATAATATAGACAGTGTCAGAATGTGGTAC
>JBBSKK010000129.1:0-7719 GCA_038256395.1 Cytophagales bacterium
AGAAAAAGTAATCCTTTTTTCACATATGCCGATTTTACCCAGGGGGGATTCGCACAATTTGTGGAACGCCGAAGAAATCGTCCAAATCATCGAACAAAGTCCGTGTGTAGTGGCCTATATCAACGGCCACAACCACGCCGGAAACTATCATTTTGAGAAGGGTATTCACTACATCACCCTATTTGGAATGGTGGATACTATGCTCAATTCGTACGCAATTCTCGATATTTTCAAAAATCGGCTGGTTCTAATGGGATACGGCAATCAGAAGAGTTTGGAACTGAAATAGTGATGGAGGACACTGTTTTACCGGTGTACGCGCGGAATTCATTTGAAATTTTTCCTAAATTCGGGCTTGCTAATCATGACCCCGTACTCTGCTTCTATGCCTCTCGAAACAAAAACCCCTTCCAACGACCTGCAAACCATCCTCGGCTCCGGCGGCAGCATCGGCGTCGAACTTGCCAAAGCTTTGCCCGAGTACACTACCCGCATTCGTCTCGTCAGCCGGACGCCCAAAAAAGTAAACGATTCGGACGAACTGATGGCCGCCGACCTGTCCCAAGCCGCCGACATCGACCGCGCCGTGGCCGGATCAGCCATCGTGTACGTAACGATCGGCTTTGAGTACAGCGTAAAGGTTTGGCAGGAAAAGTGGCCGCCCTTCATGCAAAATGTCATTGCTTCCTGCAAAAAACACGGCGCCAAGCTGGTCTTTTTCGACAACGTCTATATGTACGACCCCGACCACCTGAACCCCATGACCGAGGAGACACCCATGCGGCCGACGAGCCAAAAAGGCGCGGTGCGTAAGGAGATTGTCGATATGATCATGGCGGAAGTGGAAAAAGGCCAACTGACCGCCCTCATCGCCCGCGCGGCGGATTTTATCGGTTCGCCGAACAGCGTGATTGACGAAACGGTGTTCAAGAATTTCAAAAAAGGCAAGAAAGCGAACTGGTTCGTGAGCGTGGACAAACTTCACAACTTCACCTTTACGCCCGACGCGGGCCGGGCTACGGCCCTGCTCGGCAACACGCCCGACGCCTATAACCAGGTGTGGCACCTGCCCACTGACCGCTCAAAACTCACGGGCAAACTATGGATCGAGCTTTTTGCCCGGCAGATGAACGTCGAACCCAAGTACCAAACCGTGCCCATCTGGATGATGAGCGTGTTGGGAATCTTTATCCCTATCATGAAGGAATTCAAGGAAATGGCCTACCAGTACGACCGCGACTACGTGTTCGACAGCCACAAGTTCGAGCGGCGTTTTCCTGATTTCGAGACATCGAGTTCGATCCACGCCGTTCGGGCGGTGGTGGATGGGATGTGACTTAGCTGTTTATGCGTCGGGTGGAGCATCCTGGCTCAACTTTTTCATTTTTTGCTTGCATCCTCAAACAGCTTCGCCGTATAATCGAACAATTCTTGACCGCCCGCTTTGCCGTGTCCCGGAATCACGACGAAGGTTTGGGGGTACTTCAATTTGGCATTTCGGGCCGTTTCGGGCCAGGCGGCCACGTTGGCGTCTTCCAAATTGCCTTTCCCCGCCCCAATTTCTTTTATCAGGCATCCGCCGAACATGACCTTATCTTCGGGGAAGTAGCCAATTACATTGTCTTTGGTGTGGCCTTCGCCCACGAATTGCGCATACACTTTTTGGTCTCCTACGCTTAGTTCCAAAGAATCGTCAAAGCCTTTTTGGGGCAAAGGCGATCCCTTGCTTTTCAAAAGTTCAATCGTTAGATTACTGGCGTACGAAGGAATACCGTTTTTGTGAAATGCGCCTACTCCGCCCACGCAGTCGGCGTGGAAATGGGTGGCCACCACGCCGTTGACTTTACAATTCATTTCTTTGGTCAGGTAGCTGATGAGTTCTTCGGCGCTGGTGTCGTCGGTGGGCGTATCGAATACCACTGCTTCGTTGCCGTTGACCACGACCATCCCGTTGCAGGCCACTTTTCCAAAACTTTCGGTATTCAAGTACGAAATGTGCTGGTAAACGTGATCGGAGATTTTGTTGATAGATAAATTTTCCGATTCGTACACTGGCGAGCCGCTGATGGCTATTTGGCTAACGGCTGAGTTTGAGAAGTCTTTTGCCTGGCTTTGTTCGCTGGTTTTGGTTTGGCAGGAAAGTAGGCTAAGGACCAGGAACGAAACTAAGGTTAAGGCTAGTTTTGTCATGTGATTTTTCTGAATATAGGGTGGTGATAGTTTGCCAGATGCCACGGCTTCTCGCCCAAAATTCTTTCGAGGGGCTAATCTACGAGGTTGGAAAATTGAGCAATACCACCTCTCATTGGGGTAAAATAACTAAATTCACGGCTCAAAGAACAGTCGCTCATCGACAATTAGAAAAATAGATTTTACATTCAACCTAAACACAACCCGAATGCAGAAAATTCTCCAAAAAAGTACCCAAGCCCTCCTTTTAATCTTACTAACGGCGGCTACGATCTTCGCCCAACCCCTCCCCGCCGACCTGTTCAAAGCCATGAAAGTCCGCAGCATCGGCCCGGCGGTGATGTCGGGGCGGATTACCACCGTAGAAGCCGTGCAG
This sequence comes from Cytophagales bacterium, assembly GCA_038256395.1. Taxonomy (GTDB): domain Bacteria; phylum Bacteroidota; class Bacteroidia; order Cytophagales; family Spirosomataceae; genus Persicitalea. The sequence continues at coordinate 2,567 of JBBSKK010000129.1, forward strand.
AGCAACCCCGACATCATCTACGCCGGAGCCGCTTCGGGCGGTGTCTGGAAAACCGAGAACGGCGGCGGTACCTGGACGCCAATTTTTGACGATCAACCTACCCTCAACATCGGCTCCCTGGCTATTCAACAGTCAAACCCCAGCGTGATTTGGGTGGGAACGGGCGAGGGCAATCCCCGCAATTCGATTAATCTAGGCGAAGGGATTTTTAAGTCATTGGATGCCGGAAAGACCTGGAAAAAAATGGGCTTGGAAAATACGCGGGGCATCCACCGCATTTTTATCGACCCTATAAACTCCAACGTAGTTTATGCTGGGGCCATCGGCAATCCTTACACCGAGCACCCCGAGCGCGGCGTGTTCAAAACGACCGACGGCGGACGAACCTGGGAGAAAATCCTGTTCACCAACGAGAAATCAGGCGTGGGCGACATGATTATGGATCCCACTAACCCGCAAAAACTTCTCGTGGCCATGTGGCAACACCGCCGCACGCCCTACGATTTTCAGTCGGGTGGGCCGGGTTCGGGGCTGTATTTGACTTTTGACGGGGGTAAGAGTTGGAAAAAACTGGGCAAGGCCGAAGGTCTGCCCGATGGCGATTACGGGCGCTGCGGCGTGGCGATTTCCCCGGCCAACCCCGACCGGATGTTCGCAATGGTCGAGGCCAAGAAAAACGGGCTGTACACCAGTACCGACGGTGGCTACCACTGGATCCTAGTGACCGACGACCCCGACATTGTTACCAACCGCCCGTTTTATTTCAACGACATCATCGCCGACCCGATCAACGAAAACAAGTTGTACGCCCTTTGGCAGACGGTGAACGTCAGCATCGACGGCGGCAAAAGCTTCAAGACCGTGGCCGATTTCAACCAGGCCCACGCCGACCACCACGCGCTTTGGATTCACCCAAAGAATCCCAATCTGCTCATCAACGGCAACGACGGCGGCGTATCGATTTCGCGCGATGGCGGCAAGAAATGGATTTTCTCGACGGGTATTCCCATTGGGCAGTTTTACCACGTGGCGGTAGATAACGAGATTCCCTACAACGTGTACGGCGGTTTGCAGGACAACGGCTCATGGCGCGGCCCGGCCTATACCTGGATGAGCGAAGGGATTCGTAACTATCTATGGCAAAGTGTGTGGGGCGGCGATGGCTTCGAGGTTATGCCCGACGCAGACAACGCCCGCTACGGCTACGACATCTCGCAGGGTGTCGGACTGGGCCGCTACGACGCCGAGACCGGCCAAAGTTACGGTATCAAGCCGCCCGCCCCCGACCTGAAAACGCGGCTGCGCTTCAACTGGAACGCCGCGCTGGCGCAGGATCCGTTTGACAATGGCACTATTTATTACGGTAGTCAGTTTGTGCATAAAAGTATCGACAAGGGCAAAAGCTGGACGATCATCTCGCCCGACCTGACGACCAACGATACCCTCAAACAAAAGCAGGACGAAAGCGGCGGTCTGTCGCTGGACGTGACTTCGGCGGAGAACAACACGACGATTCTGGCCATTTCTCCCTCGTTTAAAGAAAAAGGCGTGATCTGGGTCACGACCGACGACGGCAACGTGCAGCTCACCCGCGATGGCGGCCTGACCTGGTCCAATATTCGCATCAAGGGATTGCCCAAAGAAGCCTGGATTCCTCAGGTGAAGGTGTCGAAACTGAATCCCGCAGAGGCGTACGTAGTGGCCAACCAGTACCGCATGGGTGATTTTGCGCCCTATATTTTCCGTACCCGTGACTACGGCAAAACCTGGGACAATATGGTGGAGGACAGTGGACTGCGCGGTTACGCGCTGAGCGTGCTGCCCGATACCGAAGTACCCAACCTGATTTTTGCCGGCACCGAACACGGGTTGTGGGTGAGCATCGACGACGGCAGCCACTGGACACAGTGGACGCACGGCATCCCCAGCACCAGCGTGATGGACCTGGCCATTCAGGAGCGCGAGGGAGATTTGGTGATCGGTACTTTCGGTCGTTCGCTCTACGTGCTGGACGACATCCGGGCATTGCGACAAATTGCCTCGGCCAAACAAATGCCCGAGCAAAAACTGGTGGCCTACGCCGCCCCCGACGCTTACCTGGCCGAAACCAAGGACATACCCGGTTACGGCTCGGGCGGCGATGGCCTCTGGGAAGCCCCCAACCGCATTCGCCAGGCGCGGTTGACTTACTACCTCAACCCCAAAGGCACCCTCATTGCCCCTCCCCCGCCGCCCGTAGAAACGGCGAAAAATCAGCGTAAAAGACGCAACATGGTCAACCCCGAAACGCAGGTGCTGGCGGGTATGAAGGGCGACACAATTACCGCCATGCCGCTGGATTCCACCAAATCAGCCAAAAAAGACACGGTTCGCATCCGAGTGTACGACAGCGGCGGCAGGCTGGTGCGCAGCTTTACCGACCAGCCCGACACAGCGGGCATACAGCGCACCACCTGGGACCTGCGCGAGCGTGGCATCCGCCAGCCCGGCAGCAAGAAGCCCAAGCCCAACGCCCCCGAACCCACCGGATTTCCCGTGCTGCCGGGGACTTACAAGGTCGTTTTTCAATACAAAGACCTCAAAGACTCCACCATGGTCGAGGTACTGGCAGACCCCCGCCTACCCTACAATCGTACGGCTATTTTGGCCCGCCGCGCGATGGCCGACCGCCTGGCGACGACCGCCGAAAAACTGACCGCCACCATCGACCGCCTGGACGAGGCCGATAACACCGTGAAGCAACTCATGGAACAAGTCAAGATTTCGGACGACGCGGCCTGGAAAGGCTGGAACAAGAAGCTGAAAGCCATGCAGGACACCCTCAAAGTCAGGCGCGAACTCATCGAACCCAAGCCACTCGGCAAGCAGGGTTACGGTCGTCCGTATCGGCAAACGGCCCTCACCGTCTGGCGCGATGCCTTCTACACCGTGGCCGGGACGCCCTGGACGGGGAGCAAGCCCTTCGCCCCCAACGACGAAGACGAAATGATGATCAAGGACGCCGAGATGATGGCCGAAAACGCCGTGGCGCGGGTGGAGGATTTTTTCAAAACCCAGTGGGCTTCGTTCAAACAGGAAGCCCAAGCCCAGCCCTCTTTACTAAAACCATAACCCGGTACAGACGCGATGCTTCGCGTCCCATTAGGCCCCAGCAGCCAAAAAAATCGTTTTACCCAAAAAATGCCGCCAAAAATCGCGGCATTTTTTATAAATAAGCTCATATTCCTAGAAAAATAGTTTGCATACTATAAAACTAGTTTCGATATTTGTCGCATGGAATTAGCAAAACTTACCAATAAAGAAGAGGAGGTCATGCAGGTGCTGTGGAACCTGCAACGCGCCTTCGTCAAGGATATGCTGCCGCTGTTCGCCGAGGCGAACTGGCACTACAACACGCTCTCGACCATGATCCGTAATTTGGAGGAAAAGAGCTACGTGGCGCACCGACAGTACGGCAACACGCACGAGTACTACCCGACCGTTAGCAAGCAGGAATACCAGGATCATTTCGTGCTGAACAAAGTGGTAGGGGATTATTTCAACAATTCCCACCGCGACTTGGTGGCCTACTTTGCTAAGCAGGAAAAAGTGAGTCCCGACGAACTGCGGGAAATAATCCTAATGATTGAAAGGAGTGATGAATGATGAGTGATGAATTTTAAGTTTTTGAGAATCAATTATCTATGTTATGTTCCTACTTCCATATCTCCTTAAAGTAAGTCTCTTACTGGCTGTGCTGACGCTGGCCTACCGCTGGCTGATTCAGTTCGAAACGTTCTCTAAAGTAAACCGGGTACTGCTGTGGCTCAGCGTGGTGGCAGCTTGGACACTACCGCTGATTCCGCTGGCGAGCTGGGGGCCAGTACAGGTACAGCGTGAGTTTCACCAAACCCTGCCTGAAATTACGCAAGCGATCCCTGTTGTATCCCAAAACATTTCTGCCCAAAGCCTAGCTCCTATCTTTCTGCTTAGCGAAGTCGTCCCGGTCTGGGGTGTGGCGGAATGGCTGCTGCTTTTCTACGGGCTTGGCATCGCCTACATGACTTTTCACTTTTTCTTCCGGCTGAGCCGCTTGGTTCGCGCCCTCTGGAAACGCCCCGCCCGGCGACTTGATAATGGACTAATCCTGATTCAGGATGAAAACACGGCCTCGCCTTACTCCTTCTTCCGCTGGATTGTCCTGAATCCAGAGCAGCACACACTCCCTGAAGCGCAGCAAATCCTGGCTCACGAAACCGAACACGCCCGACACGGCCACAGTTTCGACCTGCTGCTGGCCGAAATACAGCGCATCGCCTTGTGGTTCAATCCCTTTGCCTGGATTCACCAGCAACTCGTACAAGGCAACCTGGAATATCTGGCCGACGAGGCCGTGCTGGCCAATGGATTTGCCAAAAAGTCTTACCAAATCACTTTGCTCCACGCAGTACTACGTACCAACGAGCCGCCGATGACCAATTCTTTTGCCCAATCTTTACTCAAAAAACGAATCAAAATGATGAACCGAAAACCATCCCGCCGCCTGGCCTGGGGCAAGTACGCCCTGCTGCTCGCCACGCTCTACGTGTCCGCCGCCTTCGTGGCCCCTTACAAAAAACAAATTGTGGAAATGTCGCCCACGCCGCTGCAACCCGTGGTAAGTGCGCTGGTGCCGGAAAGTGCGCCTTTGCCGGAGAAGTCGGCGGAAGAGGTTCCCGTTGCTGCCCCAAAGCCAGAATTGGCCGACTCGGTAAAGGTGAAGGAAGCCCTGACGGATGATGATGCTGCCAAGAAAGTAAAAAGCAAGTGGGCGATGATTAAGGGAGACACCTTTTATTGGGCAATTCCACCTACGGCGACTTGGGATGAAATCAACCTGTTAAAAGCCGACATCAAGAACTTCGGGGCCGAGATGAATATCAACGTCCTGAAATACGATCCTATGCAGCAGTTTATCACCAGCATTGCAGTATACATAAAGCATCGAGGATCTTCGGGGTCAGGAGATAGGGATGGCGAAGATAACTACTCGCCTATGAAAGGGTTCTCGGGCTTGCTATGGAAAGTAGGAAAGGAGAGGGGACTCGGAATGGGTCAAAGTCCGCCTGAGCCTTTGTTGTCCCGTTACAATCAAAGCTACCAAGAGGCACTGGCTTTAAAAAAGACCAACAAAA
>JBBSKK010000130.1:0-7704 GCA_038256395.1 Cytophagales bacterium
CCTTCCACGGCTCCACCAACCGCGGGCCTTACCCGCAATCTAGCTATTTCATCGGTTTCGTGCCTTTCAAGAATGGCCAGCCCTCGGGCGAGTACGAAATTTTTGCCGACGGCTTCGCTGGCCGGGAAATTATCCCTGGTCCCAACGACGCCGACTACCGACCGATGGGCATCGCGATGGGCCCGGATGGTTCGCTCTATCTTGCCGAAACCGAAAAGGGTAAAATCTGGAAAGTAACCTACACGGGCAGCAAGCGAAAATTCCCGAAATCGGCCTTAGCCAAAATGGAAGCACGCAAATCACTGGCAAGCATCCGCACGCCCGACCCTGAAACCGATAACCTCGACCGGGGCAAGCCTGTGGCCGGAGGACAAGTGTATCAGACGTATTGCGCGGGTTGCCACCAGCGCGACGGCCAAGGTGACTCCCAGCGCTTCCCGCCGCTCAATGGCTCCGAATGGGTGACGGGGGACAAAACAAGACTTATCGAACTCGTTATGAATGGGATGCAGGGGGCAATCGAAGTCAAAGGGCAATTGTACAACGGCGTCATGCCGCAACACAGCTTTTTGGAAGATGATAAAATTGCCGAAGCACTTACCTTTATCCGAAGTAATTTTGGCAACCAGGCCAGCGCAGTAAGTAAGGAAGAAGTAGCATCGGTGCGGAGGGAATAATCGGTCAAACGGTCAAACGGTCAAACGGTCAAACGGTCAACGAAGGTAAACCCTCAACACTAAACACCTAAACACCTAAACAAATCAATATTAATTACACAGTTCAACGATTCAACATTTAAACACTTAAACCATGAAAGCAGAACGCCGATCGACTATCAAGAAATTATTCGCCTCCGTCGCCGGAGCCATTGGGCTGGGTGCCGCCGCCAAGGCTGCGCCATCGAGTCCGCAGAAAGAAGTGGGCGATGTCGTCATGAATGAGGACAAGCCGCTGTACTCTTCTTTTACTAAGTTCAACAATATGGTGTTTGTGTCGGGCAAGGGCGCGCACTTCGATGGTGACATCACGGCTCATACCACGCACGTGCTGGACGAATTGGAAAAAGAACTGATTAAGGCCGGTTCGTCGATGGACAAGGTGTTAAAGGCCAGCGTATTTCTCCACGATCTCAACGATTATAAAGCTATGAACGAGGCCTACAAAGGACGTTTCGGCGACAAGCCCCCCTGCCGCACGACCGTGGCCGTGTACGGCGGCGTGCCAGGCGACTCCCTCGTGGAGATAGACTGCATCGCGTATATCTAACTGCTTTCAAACGGGCGTTTGGGCGGAATTTGTGATTAACTTTAAGTCATGATTTACCTCATCCTCGACACCGAAACCAACGGCCTGCCACAGTCGTACCACCTACCCGTTACCGACCTCACCAACTGGCCTCGGCTCATTTCGGTGGCCTGGGGATTGTACGATGAAACCGGCAAACCACTCAGCCAAAACCTGGCTTTGGTCAAGCCCGACGGCTACCGCTGGAACCGCGTGGCCCAGGGCATCCACGGCATTACGCCCGAACGAGCCGAACGTGAAGGCAAGTCCCTCATCGAAGTGCTGAACCAACTGCGCCCAGACATCGAACGCGCCGATGCCTGGGTGGGGCATAACATCGACCTGGATTACGGCGTCCTCGGCGCGGAGTTTGTCCGCACCGAAAAATTCTCTCCCGGCAGCGTGGTAAACATCACTCCGCCTCGGCTGCTCTGCACGATGGAAGCCAGCCGAAAGGTGACGGCTAACGGCGAAGACCTGCGGCTGGATGATTTGTATAAACTATTGACGGGCCGTCCCATGAAGGGTATCCACGACGCCACGGCCGATATGCTGGCCACGGCGGTGTGTTTTTTTGATTTGAAGAAGCGGGGAGTTTTTGATTGACTCCGTAAGCGTGGGTTCGCTCAAAATATCTCAAACCCCAAAGTCACTTGCCACAAACTACTTTTGGAAGTAAAACGAGCATCGCTGTTCACCTTATCGAGTTTTATGGCCTTGACATCGGTCAAGGAACCTCCGTAGCGCACGTCGATTTTGAACCTTCTCAGATCCAATCCCACTCCGGCCTGATAGCCAAAAACGGCTTCATGCAGGGTCTTGTCAATGGGCTGATTGGTGTAGGTCTGAATGGTCTCGGTGAGTTTGCCACCCTCGGCGATGGAAAACGAGGCAACAGGGCCGGCGTAGAGACGAAGCAGTCGTTTAAGGCTTATTCCCACCAAAAACGGCAAGTCGATGTTGGTCGATTTAAAATCAATCTGCACCTTTTGGGGGATCGTCCCGCTGGCGGCGCTATTTTGCAAGAGATCGAAGGTGCCGCCCTTGGCTGAAACCAGGATTTCGGGTTGCACGTAAAAAGTGCGCCCGATCCGCAGCCACACGCCCCCCACCAGCCCCGTAGCGCGACTACCATTCTGCTTGAATTGGTTTAAAATGAGCGAACCTGCCGGATTCACGACCGAGAACTCGGCGTCCTTGACCGACAGGGAGGAAAAGTTGACTCCTAAACGAACTCCCGAATGGAAAGCTTTCGCCTTTTTCTCTTTGGTAGATTTCTGCGCATTCGCCGAAATGGAGCAGAGGAGCAAAAATGATATAGTGAGTAGCCCGAGATTTTTCATAAACCCAATATAGCGTTTATGGTAGTCAAAAATCTCTGTTACAGCGGACTTTTTATTATTCGGTCGGTATTACCCAGCAATTGGTAGCGGCAGATCGAGTCTGTAAGCTACTCTTCCACAATCGGCTTCCCTTCGTAATTGATCTTGTTGTAAGGCACCGTCTCCGTTTCGTCGATTACGTAGCCCCATTTCTTGACGTACTCTAGGCCGGGCAGGAACTTATCTTTTCTTTCGCGTAGTACCTTGGACAACCGCTTATCGAGGTCGGCCTGTAGCTTAGCTGCTTGGGGTTTTCCGGCCAGATTGTTCATTTGGTACGGATCCTCCCGATTGTCGAACAGCTGCCACGGGCCGTTCAGGTCGCGGGTGTAGGTGTAGCGCTGCGTAACGATGCCCCGGTACTCCTTCCCTCCCCTTGCACGAGTCCATTGCCCAAAGGGCTGAACGCATGAAATGAGCGTTTCTTGCACGGCTTTTTTTGAGAGGTTCTGATCTCTGAGTAAATCTGTGTAGTCAATACCTTCCACTGTTTTCGGAATTGGAAGATCGCTCATACCCAATAAAGTGGGCATGATGTCAGGTGTGTTGAGCAGGACGTCGGATGTCCACTTTGTATTTGGGCCGAAGAGCTTGGGAAAATGCAACAAAAACGGTACCCTAATGCTCTCCTCGTAGGGCTGCTGCTTGTTCCACCAGCCGTGCGAACCCAGCAGATCGCCGTGGTCGGCGGAGAAGACGAAGACGGTGTTTTCCTCGATCCCCGTGTCTTTTAGCGTTTGCCACAGCTTCCCGACGTTGTCATCGATGGCCGCCATGTGGGCGTAATAGCCGCGCAAACTCTCCATGGCTTTCTCGCGCTTATCGGCCGGGACGTTCTCACGCAAAATAATCTTCTTGTTCTCAAACATCTTCCGGTATTTCTCCGGGGCAGTTTGGTAAGGATCGTGCGGGGCGCCCATCGAAATGAACAGTACAAACGGCTTGTCCTGCTTCGATTTTTCCTGGATGTAGCCAATGGCGTCGTCAGCCTGCTGGGTTACGTCGTAGCCGTCCCACACTTTTCTTTCGGGATTATCGCCAACGTAGTACTCCGAATGATTGTAGTTGTGGGTGCATTCCAGCACTTTCCAGTAGTCGAAACCCTGATGCCGCGTGGCCGGAATGTAGCTGCGCCGCCCGTGGCCGTCGATGTGCCACTTACCGATAAATCCCGTGTCGTAACCATTTTGGGCAAAGACCTTTCCCAGCGTCACGGCATTCGTGTCCAGCAGCACATCATTCATGAACACGCCATGCGTGAGCGGGTACTGCCCCGTCATCAGCGAAGCCCGGTGCGGCGAACAAACGGGCATTCCAGACACCGCATTTCTGACATTCAGGCTATTCCCCGCCAAGCGGTCGATGTTCGGCGTATAAGCATTCGGATCCCCGGCATAGCCACCCGCCTGTGCCCGCCACTGATCCACGAGGACATAGACGATGTTGGGCTTTTTGACTGCAACAACTGGTGTTGGCGGAGATGAAAAACTCAAACAAACAACCGCAAAGGCAAAAATCAAGACATTCAAATATTTCATATACATAGGTCAGGATCAAGCAATAAAAGAATCTGTTCTTATTTCAAATAACAATTCAACAGTTTCACATCAATTACACGACCGCGCGGGCGGCCCCGTACACAGTTCAACAATTCAACAACCTTCAATATCCCGGATTCTGCTGCAACTTATTGACCAAAATCTCATTGGCCGGAATCGGAGCCAGCAGTTTATTGGGCGTAATGTTATAAGCACCGTCGAAAAGGAAAGGCTTCAGAGCAATTTCCCGCTTGCCGTGGGCGGACATCACCTCGATGGCCTTACCCGTCCGCTTCAAGTCGTACCAGCGGTGGTTTTCAAAACAAAGCTCCACCTGCCGCTCTTTGGCGATGAGGTTTTGCAAAGAAATTTTGTCCGTGGCCGTAATGGGCGTAGTGAGTTTGGCGCGGTTACGTACTTGTTGCACAAAAGGAATGGCCTCGCTGGTTTTACCCAATTCATTCAGTACTTCCGCTTGCATCAACAACACATCGGAGTAGCGCAGGATGGGAAAATTGTCGCCCGCGCGGTTGTCGGGGGCGGCAATGGGCGCCTTATACTTGTTGGGGTAAGGCACGGGCCTCACGATGTTGTCCCAGTCAAGACCGTTCCAGTAGCCAATGGAAACGGCCTTGCGGGCGTCACCCGGCTCGAAGGCGGCGATCAGGTCGTCGGTTGGTTGGTTCCAGCCCGCATTCACTATGTTGATGTTGGGCCGAAGCGTCACCGCTCCGCCCGAGGTATGGGGAGCAAACAGAAAGATGAACTGATTAGCTACCTCGGCACTAGCCTCCGAATATTGCATCGCAAAAATCGTTTCCTTGTAGTCCTTTTGGGCGGGATTGAAAACGTCGGCGTAGTTGGCCAGCAACTGGTACTTGCCCGAGTTGATGACCTCCGACAAAGCCGCTTGTGCCTCGGGGTATTTTTTTAGGGTAAGCTGCACTTTGCCCAGCATTCCCTGCGCTGCCCACTCGTTGGCGCGTCCGGTTTCGGCCACGTCGCGGGCCTTGGCGAAGCGGGCAATCGCCTCGGTCAGGTCTTTGACGATTTGGGCGTACACTTGGTCTTCGGTGGCGCGCTTGATGCCAACCGCTTCTTGGGAGGTCACAGGCGTGGTCACCATCGGTACGCCGCCAAACTGGCGTACCAGGTTGAAGTAGTACAGTGCGCGCAGGAAATGAGCTTCCCCAGCGCTACGATCCCGGAAGGATTCTTTGGAGAAAATCACTCCCTCGCGATCCAGTTCGCTCAGCAGTTTATTGCAACGGGTGATGCCGTTGTACGACTGATCCCAAAAGGCTTCGTAAGCCGCGTTATCCGAACCCAAAATGAATTGGTCGATCACGCCCCGCGATGCCTCGCCGGTACGGATGTTGTTTTGTTTACTGCCATTGTCCGAAATCAATTCAGCCAGCACCCAATGCTGGTTTTTCTCGTAGTTGCGCATCGGCACGTAACAGCCGTTGGCGAGCAGAATGAACTCCGTTTCGGATTTGTAAAAATTGCCCTCGTTCAGGGAGTCCTGTGGAAATATTTCCAGGAATTTATCCGAGCAGGAGGTCAGGGCCAAGAGCGTCAGAATGGAGATGAATCTTTTCATGTTGATTTGTTTAGATATTGAAGCGTTGAAAGGTTGAACTGCTTTATAATTGTCAACTGTCCATTGTCAACCGTCCACTAAAATGTAACATTCACCCCCACCGACGACGTCCTCGACAGCGGATAAGACGAAATATCGAAACCCGGCGAAAGTGTGTTGTTGATGTTGCGCGATTGTGCCTCGGGGTTGGCCCCTTCGTATTTAGTGAACATCGCCAGATTCTGGATTGTGGCGTAAATCCGGGCGCTACGAATGAAGCCCGTTTTGCGCATCAGGTCGTCGGGGAGCGAATAGCCGATGTTGACGTTCGCAATGCGCAGGAACGAGGCATCTTCCACCCAAATTGAGTTGACACGGTGGCCCCAGCTCGGCGCCAGCTTGGGAACGCCGGAAAGCATGCCGTTACCGGGGCTTTCGGTGCTTCTCCACCGATCGACCCACACCTCGCGGACGTTGAAGAAGCCCTGCAAGTTGTCGATGGACTGGCGCAGGCCGTTCATGACTTGTCCTCCCTGTTGACCGTTGATGATAACGCCCAGCGTGAATCTTTTGTAAGAGAAATTATTGGAAAGTCCGAAGGTGAAATTGGGCTGCGGGTTGCCGATGATGGCGTAGTCCAGCACGTCGCTCACGATCCCATCGCCGTTGGTGTCGCGGTACTTGGGGTTGCCCTCGTACACCTGCGGCGTCTTGATGAGATTGGGATTTTCGATGTCGGCTTTGGTGTACACGCCGTCGTTGATGAAGCCATAAAACTGCCCGATGGGCTTGCCGACTACGCTAATGTGCGTGGGGTTGCCGTCGTTGTTGCCCGACAGGATGCGGTCACTGTTGTCGTTCAGAGACAACACAATGTTGCGGTTGAAGGCGATGTTGGCGTTTACATCCCAGCGCAACGCGCCCGATATCGGACTACCGCCCAGCGAAATCTCGATGCCTTGGTTACGGACGTTCCCTTTGTTCACGATTTGGGAGTTGAAACCCGTGATGGCCGGAATGACATCGTTGAGCAGCATATTGCGGCTCTTGCGGTTGTAGTAATCCACCGTCAGCAGCAGGTTGCTTTTAAAGAGTTCGACGTCCACCCCCACGTCGATCTGGCTGGATTCTTCCCAGGTCAGAAAAGGGTTGGCCAGGCCGACGAAGGAGGCAGTCACTAAATTATTGGCAAAAACGTAGGAACCCGCATTGATGGCGGCCAGGTGCGAGTAGTTACCGATGTTATTGTTGCCGCTGGTACCGAAGCTGGCCCGCAGTTTCAGCGAACTAATCGTTTTGTTATCCTTCAAAAAATTCTCCTCCGACACCCGCCAGGCTCCCGCGATGGAAGGGAAAGTGGCGTAGCGGTTGTTGGCCCCGAAGCGCGACGAGCCGTCGGAACGGATGGTGGCAGTGAGCAGGTACTTGTCCTGAAAGCCGTAGTTAATGCGGCCCAGGTAAGAGATGATGCTCCATTCGTCAATATTTTGGTTCCAGGTGCTGATCGTCTGGGCGGCGTTGATGGTCTGGATCAGGTCGTTGGCGTACGGACTGGCCCCAATGTTCAGGCTGTTGGAGGTACTTTTCTGGGTCGTGTAGCCCGCCAACGCGTTGATGCGGTGGTTGCCAAAGGATTTGTTATAGGTCAGCGTATTCTCGATCAACCAGTTGAAGGTTTCCCCCCGGTTGTCGGTGGCTTGACCCGTTCCAGCCACGGGCGGACGATTGGAGCCGCCGATGGTGCTGGGGATAAATTGCGAGAACTTGGACGTGGACCAAATGGTATTGAGCGAGGTGCGGGCCACCAGTTCGGGCAGGATGCGCCATTCCAAGTAAGCCGAACCCAGGTTTTGAAACTGCACCTGATTTTGGGTCGTTTCGCGCAGCACGAAGAGCGGGTTGGCAAAGCTCCAGGCCG
>JBBSKK010000131.1:0-7697 GCA_038256395.1 Cytophagales bacterium
CAGTGGGTGGTGTCGGAGTGGAAAATCAAAGACGTGAACGCGCCCGTTTTTGCGGGCGAACACCGGGAACTGCTACGCATCAATGTGCCGGGGGCCAGCCACGGTACCCAGGACATCGGTTTCACGCCGGGCCTGAAAAAGGGCGACCCCGATTACGGAATGCTGTACATCGGCACGGGCGACGGAGGCTCGACCATTGGCAAACATCCTGAGCTGACCCACAATCTGCACTCGCTGCTGGGTACTATTATTCGTATAAACCCTTTGGGAAACAACAGCTCGAACGGAAAGTACGGCATCCCGACTGACAATCCTTTTTACAATAATCCCGACCAAAAAGTCCGTCAGGAAATCTGGGCCTATGGCTTCCGCAACCCGCATCACCTCACCTGGTGGAAAGCTCCGCACGGCCCGGTGCTGTTTGAAACCGAGGTGGGCGAGGGAAACGTGGAGGAAATCAACCTGATCGAGAAAGGACAGGACTACGGCTGGAACGTGCGGGAAGGCAACTACGCTCTGGACCTTAAAAATCTGAAATCACCCAAATCCTTACCAGACGGCGAAACCGGAACTTTCCGCGACCCTTTCGCCCAGTACGACCATACCGACGGCAACGCCATCATCGGCGGCTACGTGTACGAAGGTCCGCTCGAAGCACTGCGCGATAAATTCGTTTTTGGCGATATTGTTCGAGGCCGCTTACTGTACCTGGATTTGAGCAAAGGCCTGAACGACCATGCCGTGTACGAAATGTTTGTCGTCAAAGATGGTAAAGCCACCTCCATGAAAGAGATGGTTCCCACGCCCCGCCTCGATTTGAGGATCACCTACGATCCGTTCAAAAAAGAGATGTATTTAATGACGAAGGGGGATGGAAAAATTCGGAAGATTGTGAAGGCGTATTTGGAATAACTCAGAGCCCCGCCAAGTACTTCTGCCCGCCCAAGGCCCGCATTTGCCGCGAAATCTTACCCGCCCGTCCCATGACGTACGAAGAAGGATTTTTAATGGAAAAGCGCACGGGATTGGGCAGCACCGCCGCGATGCGAGCGGCTTCGGCGCGGGTCAGGTTCTTGGCCGATTTCTTGTAAAAGCGCTGCGACGCGGCTTCCACGCCGAAGGTCATCGGCCCCATTTCGGCGACGTTGAGATACACTTCCAGAATCCGCTCTTTGCCCCAAATTAACTCGATCATTAACGTAAAATACACTTCCAGGGCCTTTCGGATGTAGCTGCGTCCGTGCCAGAGGAAGACGTTCTTGGCCGTTTGCTGCGAAATGGTGCTGGCACCGCGCGCGCGCTTGCGCTTTTCGGTCATGGCGTCCTGAATTTCGTCGAAATCGAAGCCCCAGTGGGCGGGGAAGGTCTGGTCTTCGGAGGCGACTACGGCCAGGGCGGCTTCTTTGGAAATGTTGTCGTAAGATTCCCAGTCTTTGTAGAGTTTGGTATCTTTTCCCTCGCGGGCGGCTTCAATCTTTTCGCCGATCATGTGGGGTGTGATCCAGACGGGGACGAACTTCAAAACGATGACCCAAACGACCGAAATCAGGAGAAAATAAAGAATGGCTTTGAATAAAAAGGCGAAGACGACGCGCAACATGCAGGGATTTTGGTTTACATTTAGGCAACAAAGTACGTAAAGATTCCCCAAGATGAACGAAGACTTCCTGAGTTTTGTGTGGCGCTACCAGTATTTCGACGCCGCGAATCTGCGCACCGAAACGGGCGAAGCCTTGCAAATCCTGCGCATCGGGCAGCTCAATACCGACGCCGGGCCGGACTTCGCGGAGTCGCGGGTGCTACTCGACGGCATGGAGTGGGCCGGGGCCGTGGAATTGCACGTGCGGTCGTCGGATTGGGAACTTCATGGCCATCCCGGCGACGCGGCCTACGAGAGCGTGGTGCTGCACGTGGTGTGGGACGACGACCTTCCCGTGCGGCGACAGGACGGCACGCTGGTACCGACGCTCGTGCTACAAAACCGCGTAAAGCCCGCCGTGCGGCAGCGCTACGAACGTTTGATGGAAAGCAAGACTGAAATTCCCTGCGCCCCGCAATTCCGCGACGTACCGCGCCTGCAAAAAATCAGCATGCTCGATCGGGTGTTGCTTGAACGTCTCGACGGAAAAGCTGCCCGCGTGACCGAACTCTGGGAAGAAAATAACCGCGACTGGGAGGAAACGGCCTACCAATGGCTGGCGCAGTACTTCGGCTTCCGGCTCAACGCCCCGGCCTTTTTGCGTTTAGCCCAAATCGTTCCCTTAAAGATTTTACAAAAACACCGGTTGTCGGGTTTACAAATCGAGGCGCTGCTTTTTGGTACTTCGGGACTATTGCCCGAGGATTCGGAAGAAAGTTATGTGGAGGACTTGCAGCGCGAATACCAGTTTTTAGCCGCCAAATACGGCTTGCTTTCCCAAAAAATGGAGTTGACGGAATGGAAATTCCTGCGACTGCGCCCGGCGGGCTTTCCGACGGTGCGGCTGGCGCAATTTGCCACGCTGCTGCAACGCGAAGCGGGGCTTTTTGCTTCGCTGACTACCATCGAAAACGCCGATAATTTACGCGAAATGCTACGCGTGAGTCAGAGCGATTACTGGAAAAAACATTATCAATTCGGCAAAGAGGTCACTAAGAAGGTTCCCGCGCTGGGCAAGGACGCCGCCGACCTGCTCATCATCAACGCCGCCGTGCCGCTGCTGGTGGCCTACGCCCGGCAGCGCGACCACGCCGCTTTTCTCGACCGCGCGGTGCGCTGGCTGGAACAGCTACCCGGCGAGAAAAATCACATCACCCGCGCCTGGGCGGAGTTGGGGATGCGGGTCGGTACGGCCTTTGATTCGCAAGCTCTGATCGAGTGGCATAACGCTTATTGTGTCAAGAAGCGTTGTCTGGAATGTACGGTGGGGGCGGCTTTGGTGCGACCAGTTTAGTGCAAGACCACTTATACGTCGCAAACACGGGCGAGACGCCCGTACCACATCTTTAACTGCGATTTATCAAATTCACGCCGGAGAGCAGAAATACGATGCCGACTGCGAACGGCACGATGGATTCCCATTTGGTGATTGAAAAGCCCAGCACGGGGCGGTCGGACATGAAGGCGGCGCAGGCGAAAAGCACTACAAAAATGCCGATGATGGTGAGTAGTGAAGCAAAAAAGCGTTTGAATTTGACGTCGTCCATGGGAATCGTTTGGGGTGTATGGTAACTTTTATTTTTGGGTTAAGCCAACCTTCCGTCCTTCTTCCACCATATAAGCGTAAGCCCGCTCGTACTCGTTGGGGATGATGCCTTCGAGAATGGCTTCGCGGATGGCCTCTTTTATGGTGCCGACCTCGCGGGAAGGTTTCAGGTCAAAGGTCTGCATGATGATTTCTCCGGTGATGATGGGCTGGAAATTGCGCAATTTATCCCTTTCCTCCAATTCTTCCAGCCGCTGCTCCACGAGGTCGAAATTGGCGAGGTATTTTTTGACTTTCAGCGGGTTTTTGGAAGTAATGTCGGCACGGCAGAGCTTCATCAGGGCTTCCAGGTCGTCGCCCGCATCGACCAGCAGGCGGCGCAGGGCGGCGTCGGTGATCTCCTCGCGCGACAGCACGATGGGCCGCAGATGCAGCTGCACCAGCTTTTGCACGAACTTCATTTTCTCGTTGAGCGGCAGTTTCATACGGCGGAATATCTGCGGCACCATCCTGGCCCCGGCTTCCTCGTGGTTGTGGAACGTCCAGCCCGCTTTTTTGTCAAAACGCTTGGTGGCGGGCTTGGCGATGTCGTGCAGCAGGGCCGCCCAGCGCAGCCAGAGGTCATTGGTGAATTCGCAGACGTTGTCGAGTACCTGCAACGTGTGGTAGAAATTGTCCTTGTGGCCACGCCCGTCGATGATTTCCACGCCGTGCAGGGCGATCATTTCGGGAAATATTTTTTCCAGCAAACCACTTTGGTACAATAACTTGAAACCGTAGGAAGGCGTTTTTGACAAGATAATTTTGTTCAACTCTTCCGTGATGCGCTCCATGCTCACGATTTCGATGCGATCCTTCATCGCGGCAATGGCGTCGTAGGTGTCCGGCGCGATGTCGAAGTTGAGTTGGGACGCGAAGCGGATAGCCCGCATCATGCGCAGCGGGTCGTCGGAGAAGGTGATTTCGGATTCCAGTGGCGTCCGCAGCATCCGCATCCGCAGGTCGCGGACGCCATCGAAGGGGTCGATGAGTTCGCCGTAGTCAGCGGCGTTCAGACTGATACCAAGGGCGTTAATGGTGAAGTCACGGCGGTTTTGGTCGTCTTCCAGAGTACCGTCTTCCACGATGGGCTTGCGCGATTCGGCGCGGTAGGATTCTTTCCTGGCCCCGACAAATTCTATTTCCAGTTCGCTGCTCTTGATCTGGGCAGTACCGAAGTTTTTGTAAACCGCCACGTTCGTGTGCGGCCCCAGCGACTTGGCCAGTCGCTCGGCCAGGGCAATACCGCTGCCCACGCATACGATGTCGATGTCTTTACTCTCTCTTTTCAACAACAAATCCCGCACAAAGCCGCCGATGACGTAAGCCTGCACGTCCTCGGCGCGGGCCGCTTCGGCAATTTTTTGGAAAATGGGTAAGGAAGATAGCTTGTCCTGCAAATTCATGCCGCAAAGGTAAAGGAAATGTGGTACGGTCGGAGCAACGGTTGCCTTCCAGCCCGTTGTGGGCAAACTTTCGGAAAATCCGTCGTCTGACGAGCTGGAAGCCCGTACCACAAGCTACTCGTACCGCAGGTGCTTGACCGACGCGCCGGACTCGGCCAGTTCGGTGAGGGCGTCGATACCAATGTCGATGTGCTTCTGCACGAAGAGCGACGTCACTTTCTTGTCACTCTCCTCGGTCTTGACGCCTTCGGGAATCATGGGGTTGTCCGACACCAGCAGCAGCGCCCCGTGCGGAATGGAATTGGCGAAGCCTACAATGAAGATGGTGGCCGTTTCCATGTCGATGGCAATCGAACGGATTTCACGCAGATAATCTTTGAACTTCTCGTCGTGTTCCCAAATCCGGCGATTGGTGGTGTAAACGGTACCCGTCCAATAGTCCATTTCGTGCCTGGCGATGCTGGATGAAACCGTGCGCTGCAGGCGGAATGACGGCAGGGCAGGAATTTCATTCGGCATGTAGTCGTTGCTGGTTCCCTCACCCCGGATGGCGGCGATGGGCAGGATAAAATCGCCGATCTGCGTCTTTTTCAAGCCGCCGCATTTTCCCAAAAAAAGAACCGCCTTAGGATCGACTGCCGACAGCAAGTCCATGACCGTGGCGGCCATCGCGCTACCCATGCCGAAGTTGATGATCGTGATGTTGTTGGCCGTGGCCGTTTGCATGGCCCGGCCAATGCCTTTCACTTCCACGTCGAATTTTTCGGCAAAAATCGTGACGTAATTAATGAAGTTGGTTAGCAAAATGTACTCACCAAACTCCTCGGCGGGTGTCCCCGTGTAGCGTGGCAGCCAGTTCTTGACGATTTCTTCCTTCGTATTCATTGATTCAATGGAAAATTATTCAGTAATTTTAAGGATGGAATCGCTGAACTTACCCCCCTTTTCACACAAAGTTAAGGAGCTGAACGGGAAACCGCACATTTACGACCTGATTCGCCGCAAGTACATCATGCTCACGCCCGAGGAATGGGTGCGGCAGCATTTGGTGCATTTGCTCATCGACCATTACCAGTATCCCAAGTCGCTGTTTGCCGTCGAAACCGGACTTTTTTACAATAAGCTGGCCAAGCGTTCCGACATTATGGTACTGAACACCGACGGCCAGCCGCACCTGCTGGTGGAGTGCAAATCGCCGGATGTGAAGATTACCCAGGCCACTTTCGCCCAAATCGCCCGCTATAATTTCACGTTGCGGCCCGCTTACCTGGCAATCACGAATGGCCTGACGCATTTTTGTTTTGAAATAATGGACGGGCAAATCGTTTACCTCGATGACTTTCCGGTTTTTGCAAGAAAATAATAAAGCCCGCTCAAATGCTTGAACGGGCCTTTTTTCATTCCAAAACCTGAATCTCTACTTCATCCCCACCAAATCCACCTCGATTTCAAAATCGTCATACACCATTTTGTCGCCCAGCGTGGCGGCGTCGAAGAAAGATTTCGAGCGGAATTTCATGTCGTACTTGGAGCGATCCACGATGATCGTGCCTTTCACCATCGCCTGACCACCGGACGACGTCACCGTCACGGGAAAGGTTACGGGCTTGGTGATGCCTTTGATCGTGAGGTCGCCCGTCACGTCCACCGTGCCGCCGGATTTTGGGGTGGCTTTGGTAACAACGAACTTGGCCATCGGGTGCTTTTCCACGCCGAAGAAATCCTCTGACTTCAGGTGACCCGTCAGCTTGCCGTTCATATCCTTATCGGCAATATCCATATCCTTTATACTGCCCATGTCGGCCACGAATGATCCACCCGTCAGTTTCATACCGTCCAGCGTGAATGAACCCGATTGCAGGTCGATCGTGCCGTGGTGCTCACCCGTCACTTTTTTGCCCCGCCAGATGAGTTCACTCTTGGAGGTGTCCACCTTGTAAGTCGTGGCTTTGTTGATTTTCTCGACCAGCGTCGCGCTGGTCAGCAGGAGTACCGCTGCGGCGGTTCCGGCCATTTGTTTAAATAATTTCATTTTTTGTAGTTGGTGTTGTGTTGATAATTGAAACTAAAAAGTGTGTGTGTGTATAGTATGTATCTAGGCAGGTAAGCGTAATTTATCAAGAAGATCGTTCAACTTCGCGGCTTCTTCCTGGCTGATGGTGTGCAGCTTTTTCTCCAATTCATTCATTAGTGGGTCGATGGAAGTAAGCAAATCGAGGCCCGCTTGAGTTATCTTCACATCCACCGCCCGGCGGTCGGTCGGGCAGACTTCGCGAACCAGCAATTTTTTGGCAAACAACTTGTCCACCAGCCGGGACGTATTGGAAGTCTGATCCAGCATTCGCTCCGAAATCGAGTTCACCTTCATCGGTTGGGGATGATGGCCCCGCAAAATGCGTAAAACGTTATACTGCTGCGGCGTCAAATCGTATTCCCGGAACGTCTCATACTGCTGGTGTACCATCCAATTGCCGGTATAAGTCAGATTGAGAACCAATTTGTGGTAAATCGACTTAAACTTATCTTGCTTAATGGCTTTCTCTATGGACATCTGCCTGAATTAGGAAGCAAAACTAATGTTTTTACAAATGATGTACAAACATCAGTTGGGGTAAACCTTGTTTTTCCCGCAAATTAGTCCATTTTTTTTGCTTTTTGCCGTAACTTGCCTGTCTGATTTGGCAAGAATAACGCAATGCACATTCCTCTTTCCCGTCCGCTCGTACTGGCTTCCAACTCACCCCGTCGCCGCCAATTACTGGCACAATGCGGTTTCAAATTTGCAACAGACGTGCGACCAACCGACGAAGTTTTTCCCGAAACCATGCCGCCCGATGAGGTTCCTGCCTTCCTGGCCCAAAAAAAGGCGGAGAAATTCCGGAAGGACGCCCGAGACAACTTAATTCTTTGCGCTGATACGATCGTAGTAAAAGACGACCTGATCCTGAACAAACCAGCAGATGACAAGGCAGCCATCGAGATGCTGGAACTCCTCTCCGGCGCTACGCACCGGGTGGTTACCGGGATTTGTTTATTGGATAAAAAAAAATTCATCACCCGAACCGAC
>JBBSKK010000132.1:0-7692 GCA_038256395.1 Cytophagales bacterium
AATGCGGATATCGACCTCGTTGGGACGGTCCACGCGGCGGTTGTAGAAGAGCGACAGCTTGTTGCGATCGTTGAACTTATAAGCCAGCCGCACGTTCGGGAAGGGCTGCGTGTAGTTGTAGCCATCGCTTTTGTAGGTCGGGTGGTTGGGATTTACCGTGTACTTCAGGCCGACGTACTCCACCCGCAAGCCGACCTCAGCCTCGATTTTTTTATTTTCAAAAACGTAGTTTCCGTACACCGCCGGAATGGTTTCGGCGTAGGTCGCTTTGCCGCCCGCCAGGCTGTCGATGGGTGAGTTTAGCCCCGGAAAAAACTGCATATTGGTGGGAATGACCCGGCGGCGAAACTTGAAGCCCCCCTCGAACCGGCCGTAGCGCAGCGGCCGCACGTAGTCGAGGTTCAGGTCGGCCACATTCTCGTCAGAGAGGAGTTTAAACGAGTCCTTTCCTGTAAAAGTGGGGCGGATATTGGTAAAGAAATACTTTTCGTCTTCGCGGTGAAAGGTGTAGTTGAAGCCCAGGTTCAGCACGCGGCCAGGTTGCGGGTATTTGTGCTGGTAGGTCGCCGAGGCCACCACGGTGGTTTTTAGCTCATCTTCCAGAAACTGCCACAGGCGGTAGCGCTCCGAGAGGTTCCCGTTAAAAAAGGGTTCGTCGCCGTTGTCGAGAATTTTCTCGCTGCCGAACAGGCCCGACACGGTCAACATATCCGAATTGGAAATATTCCAATCCACCCCAGCCTTGGTGGTGATGAACGTGGTGTTGCGGTTACGCTTGGTTTGCTGCTGAATGACGGTTCCATCATCATAAGTACGCGTCACGAACTCGTTTTTGTTCAGCGTTTGGGTATAGAGATAATCTCCCTGAAAAAAGGCATTGACCTTGCCCTTGCGGTAATTGAGCGACAGCGAAGGGTTGATTTTTGGCGTCGCCTGGTACTGCGGACGGATCGTCGGCAGGTTTTCACGCCGCACCCACAGCGCGCCAAGCCCGGTGGTGAAGCCCGCCTTGCCGTTGAAGCCTTCCTGCTTGTTTTTCTTATAAATGATGTTGATAATCCCGGCATTGCCGTTGGCATCGTATTTGGCCGAGGGATTGTTGATGATCTCGATGCGCTCGATAGCCGAGGCGGGAATGTTGTCCAGTCCCTGCTGGTTGCCGAAGCCCGTGATAGCCGTCTGCTTGCCGTCCATCAACACGGCCACGCGGTCGCTGCCGCGCAGCAGCACCTTGCCGTCCTGCACGGCCACGCCCGGCAGGTTCTGCATGGCCTGCAATACCGAACCACCCGCCTGACTGATATTATCGGCCACGGAAAACGTTTTCTTGTCCATTTTCTCACTCAACCCTTCCTGTTGTCCCGTCACCACCACTTCGTTGAGCAATCGTGCGTCCTCGGCCAATTCGACAGTACCCGCATCCAGAAAGTTGGTCAGGCTGCCGACGTACAGCGGCTGGCGCTTGACCGCGTAGCCCACCAGCGAAAATTCAAGAATATAATCCCCCGGCTTGACGGAGGATAGCGTAAAGCGCCCTGCCTCGCCGGTAACTGTCCCGGTCACGAAGGCCGAATCGCCCGGGGTTTTGAGAATGACATTAATGTAGGGTAACGACGCTTTGGAAGTCTGGTCCACGACCCGGCCCGATACCGTGACGGACGGGGTTTGGGCGTGGGCCAGGCTGATGGTAAAGAGTAAAAGGAAGATTTGGTTGAGTGATTTGAACATTGTCTCTTTTTTTAGAATGCATTCAGGCGTAAAATACGGAAATGATTGTGGAGAGAACTTGTAGTTTTTAAAGAGAGGGATAAAATTCAGCTACTTGTTCGGGGCTGATTGAGACGCGCAGGATTTCCCGGATTGACAAGTACATCGGAGACGTGGTTGTTGGTGATCCGCAGAGCGGGCTTACTTTCTCAATCCCCTAAAACCTGTCCGTACCCGCATTGAAGCTCGATTTTTAGTGTTCGAGACTGATCACTTCCCCCCTTTCCGCTGAGTCGTAGGCTTTCCACACCAGTTCGGCGGTCTTCAAATTATCCTCGCCCGTCGTTTCGGCCTTGCCCCCACGCAGTCCGTCGAGGATATTTTGCTGCGCATCGACGATGCTGCTGTGGACGACGGCATAGGCCGGATCCAACCAATCGTACAGCACGGGTTCGACGGTTTCGGTAACGGTCCCCTCGTGGGTAGTGGTTTTAATGACAAAATCGTGTTCCAGTTTTACGGAACCCTTCGATCCTTCCAGCAGCAGCAGCGTTTGGGGAAAGGACTCTATTTCCAGCTTCGAGGCATAGCTCATTTCAACCAGGCAGTGAATGCCGTTTTTCATTTCCAGGAAACAGTTGGCCACGTCCTCGCCCTTGATGCCGGGGTTCACCCTTTGGGTCAAACAATAGAGACTCTTTGCATCGCCGCAAAGAAAACGCGCAATGTCAAGGACGTGGGAACCGATGTCGGTGAGGATAAATCGGTCGAGTTGGGCCAGGAAAGGCTGGTTTTCAAACACCGGAAAGGCGGAGCAGAAACTAAGTCGGGCTTTGAAGACTTCGCCAATAGCGCCGGAATCTATAATTTGTTTCACTCGACGGATGGGAGCTTGCCAGCGAAAGTTTTCGTTGATGAAAAGTTTCACCCCGTTTTGCTTACAAATAGCCACCATTTCGCGGGCGTCCGTCAGCGAAGCGGCCATCGGTTTCTGGCAAACCACGTCGAGGCCCCTTTCCGCTGCCATTTTCGTAAAGGGCAGATGGGTGCCCACATCCGTGCAGATGTCCACGAAATCCAGCTTCTCGTTCCGCAGTAATTCAGAAACATCCGAATACACGCGGGGTACTTTAAATTTCCCGGCAAACTCCTGCGCCTTGGCCTCCGTGCGGTTGAAGGCAGCCACGCACTGCACACCCGCCAGTTCCTGCCAGCCGGCCATTTGGTAGTTCGACCAGAAGCCCGTTCCCAACAGGGCAAATTTAAGTTCTTGCATGAAATGCGCTTTACTCGGTAATGGCCTTAATCTGCCGCATAATGTCTTCTTCCTCAAATACCTGCTGCCAATCGTCCTTGAAAAGAATCGACTCGGCCCGTTCCAAGGCCTTGATGGCGGCATCCGAGAACTTGATCGGGAGTTCATCGAAGAGCACCGCCAACTGAATATTAATGTGACCCAGGATAAAATCCCGCGCGGCTTCTCGAGGCACGCCTTTCGCGACCACTACCTCCAGGGCGTCGCGGATTTTCTTGATGCAAGTTGAAGAGAGAGTCTCGGAAAATCCCGGTTCGAGAATTCCCATCTGCGCGACCGTGATGCGGTGGTTTTTGGTGACGGGCTGAAATATGACCTTGGTCAACGCATCGCCCACGGCCCAAACCTCGTCCGGGTCGCCGTGCATCACGGCCGACACTACCGTTTGCTTGGCTAAAATTCCCCCGTAGTAATCGCGCTGGGCTTCCTCCGAATCCTCGTAGTTGAATACCGAAGGGTGCGAAGGGTGCGTGACGTAGTAGTTCAGCTCGTCGCGGTGGGGAATGTGGCCCGCCAACGGCGTCGCCGGGTCCAGCGCCACCACCATCGCGCCGGGCTTCATTTTGGGTACCACCTCCGCCGAAACCTTTCTGATGGCCACGTCGGGAACAGCCAGAATTACGATGTCGGCCAGGGGAAGGGCGTCATCGGGGTTGGAAACTACCATCCCCATTTGGTTTAGCCTTTTCACTGACTCGGGATTGATTTCCAAATACCTGACGTCATAAGATGACTTCATCAGGTTGGCGACGCAGCGCTGGCCCATTTTCCCGCCCGCGCCAACTAAGGTAACTATTTTCTCTTGACTCATTTTTTTATGGATTTGTAATTGCCTTGTTCTGTTCTCTAATATTTCGCTTCGGCTAGCACGTTCTTCAGGTAAGCCATGCTTTGTACTGCCCACTCGTTTTCGCGCTTTATGGTTGCTTCCAGGTCGCCCTCGACGGGGGGCGGCCACTGTTCGAGGATGGCCGTTCGGCAACCGGAACCAAGGCGTTGCAGGATCGTGCCGACGGGCAGCATCCCCGTCCCGAGCGGCAGTCCTTCGATCGCGAAGCCCATCAGGTGGCTTATCCGTTTGACCGTGAATTCTTTCACGTGCAGATTTATGCACAGCGGGCCTAACCGCTCGATGACCGTTTCAAGCCCTTCCGCCGCGCCCATTGAATTGACGGTGTCGAGGCATATTCCCACCGACGGGTCGCCCACTTGCTGGATGATCTCGACAAACTCGGTGGCCAAGAGTCGGTCGTGGTTTTCAATGGCCAGCCGGACGTTGTTGTTTTTCAGCATCGACAGACTGCTTTTAATAATTTCCACCGCTTTATCGAGGGTGGGTTCGTAGCCTGGCCCGTCGATGACAAAGCGCAGTAGATCAGAGTCCAGAGTATTGGCAATCGCGATGTGCTGTTCGAGCCGCTCCTTGGTGAGTTTCCTGGCTCCGACTTCTATTTTGACCTGCCTGTCCTGGGCGTAAATCTTCAAATCAATCAGTTCTTTCTGTTGCAAGTTCTCCAAAGGCAGATTATCAGCAATCTGCACGACTTTTACACCCAACTCTACCGCCTTATCGATGAGTCCGTACGCGCCCATTGGATGCTCAGGCCCGCTGCTAGGGACGCCGATGGCCCAGGTATAGGTGTAGCTGCTGATTCCGGGTTCTAGCATACGTTTTTATCAAAGAATAATTGTCCAGAAAAAATTATAGTTCGATTTGAGTTAGGCTGATGGGCGGAATGGAATAAATAGCGGTTTCTATGGATATCTCAATCTCATTGGTAGTATAATTGGCCACCAAGCACCATCTGTAATCTTTGTTCTTTAAAATTAAACCTTCAAAAATAGTCGGATGAGTGCTTATACTATGAATTATCCGTCCGTTTTTGAAATAGCTTACTGCCTTAAAAAGGTCAAAGACTGGAAATACTTTATACGTTTTTACAGCAGACAAATTTTGTTCTGCTGATATTTCTTTATCAATGAGACCTCTGGCACCCACAGTCTGAAAAAAAGTTAGATGTTGCGCATTGGCCTGCGCCAATTGCTTGAAGCACCCCAAAGTCCACAGCGCATTGAAATGCGTGGAATGTCTGGCATCTGCTTGATTGCTTTGGCTTATCGTTTTCTCATCTTCATTGGTTTTATCGAGATTTTTCCTTGGTTTCAAGGTAATGGGAGACATATGAACAGGAAGCCGTGCGCTTAGCAAGCGGGCGGTCTGCACCATGTCTCCGAGTGCCTGATTGTTTTCCACTAACGTGAGGTCGTCGAAGGCGTGGACTTGCGGATTGACCGAAAATGAAACGAAGTCGATCAACTCAGAGGGAGGAGGAACCCGGTTGTACTCCGCAAAATAAAAGTCAGTCCCGCCGCCGATAGGTACATTTGGAAAAAGCAAATTGATGATCGGGATAATTCCTTTTAAAAAAATATCAGACGTAGCTTTTTCGTGTATATTAATTGGTAAAATAGAAATGATTTCGATGCCTGCAAGTTCCTTTTTTATTAATTCAAGATTTTTGCTACCCCATCTTTCTACAAAAATGATAAGTTCAATGGGCAAGCCAAGTTGCCTAGCCTGGCTGACTCTGTTGCAGAACGTTAGCAACCAATCGGATTGATGGGTTTGGGCTTCAACTCTTAGGTGAGAAAGATTAAGGCTTTTCAGTTTTTCCACCGCAAAATTATCCAATTTCTCCTCGTTGGTTTCCAGCCCGAGGTGGGGAATTATTGATTTTTTATCCGTGATTTTTAACTCGAATTTTTCCGAACGTACCGCAAAAACTCGGGACTTTTTTTCATCGAATCGACACTCTATTTTTTGATACACTTCGTCGCCCGCTTTGACTAACACCGGAAACGGCCGCTCCAAGGGCGTCGAGTAGGTTTTGAAATAAGCGTCGGACCAATTGCGCTGGTCCTCCATCTCGAAAACATCGCCCTCGAAACTAAGGGCGGCTCCAATGTTCTGGCCAGACCACTGCATCTTTTGGATGTCCTTGACCGGCTGCCAGGGGGCAACGTTTTCGGGAAACCGCTCAATCGTTTCTGTTCCGTCCGAATGGGTAACCACGACCTCTTTGCTCTTGTATTGCAAAGAGTGCAGGACGCAAAAGCCGATTCTGTTTCTTTGGAAATCACTATGCGCCTTTCCCCGAATTTCAAAAGTAATGTCCTGCCCGGCAACCTCTATCCGGCATCTCCAGCGAAAGTCGATACCAGCAGATTGGCACAGGCACTCAAAGTCGATGCGGAGGATGCCATCGTGGTCCCGTATCGTTAGGTTTTCAATCTTATTTTCCAGCGTTTCCCAATCGGCATCGCGCACGGCGAAATAGATCATGCCGAGCATTTCCTGCCCATCGTAGCGAATGTTGCGCAAGTGTCCCTTGCCAAACAGCATCGAGATTTTTCCTACCTGTACAACTTCGTACGGAATCGCAGTCATCAGTTTGTCAGTTTACCGGCACCTTGGCCCCCCACATTTTATCTGCCATTTTTTTAAGGTTTCCCTGGTGAATCACAAAACCAGGATCCACGAGAATGCTTGCGACTTTCTTTCCTTGCCTTTTCCGGGCGATGGCCTCGACCGCCGCCGCGCATTCGTAGTAAACATCCTGCACCCCGTCGGCGTCCAGGTAGCCCGCCAGGAGCATTTTGTACGCGCTGGCGTCACCGTCGAACCCGCCCAGCAGCACGTGATTTTCGTGTCCGACCGGATGGTACTTGTCGGCATTCCTTAGCGCCGACACGACGGAAGGAAACAGAAAGTCCGAGGAACTGAAAATGAAGTCGATGTCGGGATGGGCCTGCAGGGCGTTGGTGACGCCCGCCAGGGCTTTTTCCTGATTCCACTCGGTGGGTACCTCCGATATCAGCTCGATGGCGTCCGGGAAATCGGCAATGGCGTCGTTGAAGCCTTTCCTCCGGTTGACCGCGTTGATGTCGCCCAAATCGCCGATGAGGATCATGGCCTTGTGCTTTTTGTTCGCAGCCCGCGCCAACTCGCCCAGGTAGGTAACGGTGCTTTTGGTGATGTCGTAATTATCGGCCACCACCGTCGTAAATTCGCCCTTGTTACGGGCGGGCAGGCGGTTGTAGATGACAATCGGGATGTTGGCCCGGTTGGCGGCCTTGATGATCGGAATGATGGTATGGGCGTCCTTGGGGGCGATCACGATGCCGTCCACGCCCCGGGCGATGAAGTTGTTGACCTGCTCGAACTGCCGGTTGGCGTCGCCGTTGGCAACGGCCTCGAGGTGGTCGAAGCCCCGCGCTTCACAAGCCGCCTTGATCGCTTCCACGCTCACGACCCAGTATTCGGTTTGCAGGGTTTCGAAGGAAATGCCGATGACGGGTTTTGTTTTTTTCTTCTGACAAGCCGTGGTCGCTAACGTTAGCAATCCTAGCCACACTAAATATTTACAAGACATAAGTTTAGATCTTTTAAATTACCCTAACCCACTCAGCCTCCGATCCTTGACCTCCTGCCGGTGCTGGTAGCTGTCGATCAGCACGATCAGGAATATCACGCCCCCGGTAATCAGCGGATAAATGTAAGGATTGGCGTTCACCATCACCAGGCCGCTCTGTATGGTCTGGATTGTGAAAGCCCCCAACAAGGTTCCCGGCAGCACTTTGCCCTTGCCGCCGAACAGGCTCGTGCCACC
>JBBSKK010000133.1:0-7667 GCA_038256395.1 Cytophagales bacterium
TAACCATTGCCCCTGGTTGTCCAGAACGAAAAGCTCATTGTCCGGGCCGGCGCCGATGCCGTTGGGCGTCCGCAGCCCAAAGTTCACCGACTCGAAGCTGCCATTTTTACTAATCCGGATCGTGCGGCCCCGGTCGGGCAGTTGCTTTTCGCCGGGCGTCAGGCGCATGGCCATCGAAAGCGTGGCGTAGAAGTAGCCGTCCTGATAAACCAATCCAAAGGAAAACTCGTGGAAGTCGGCGGTAACGCCCCAGCTATTGCAAACGGTGCGGTACTCGTCGATGATTTCGTCGCCATCGTGGTCGATGAGCTTGGTGAGTTCCTGTTTTTGCAAAACGTAAATCTCCCCGTCCACCACCGCCATGCCCAGCGGCTCAGCCAGGCCGGAAGCGATGCGCTTTACCTTGATTTCCGAGGGATTCTTACCTGTTACGCCATCCAGCACGTACAGCCCGCCGACAGCGTCCCAGGTCGTGACCAGCAGCCGCCCGTCGGGCAGGAAAGCCATCGCCCCCACCTTTGGCTTGAAGCCTGGCGTGGGCAGGTCGGTCAGGTCGTAGGCGGGGTGGACGCCTTCCAGAGCCGCGCCAAAGCCGGGCTTGGTCGGCAGCGCGGCGGCGGAGTTCACCACGCCTTCCTCGGTGCTTTTCCGGGGCTTGGCGTCCTTGGGTTTTAGGGTAAAAATGTAGTCGAGAATGGTATCAATCTGGTCGGTCGCCAGGGTTGGGTGCGCGTTCATCATGCCCGTTCCCCAGGTTCCCGTGCCGCCATTTTTGATTTTGCCGTTCAACTGCGCCACCGTTTTTGGGTCTTTGGGATACCGCATGGCGACCTGCTGGAACGAGGGGCCGACGTTGGCCTCGTACAATTCGTGGCAGGTAAGGCAGTCGCTCTTTTCGATGATTTCCTGGCCCTTATGGTCGTATTCTTTTTGGGGAACAGAGTAAGACTGAGCGGGCAGCGGCTCAAAATAGTCCACATGCCGCGACCGACCGTTTGACACGAGCGCTAAATTTCCCAGCGTCGATTTTAGTGTGATGGAAACACCCGCTGGCACTTTACTGGTCACGAAGACTCGCTCCAAACCCGGTTGACCCGCTTTGTTCCTGACGAACTCGGGCCGCTCTTCGATTTGAATCGTGTCTTTGCCAAGAATAAGCTCGTGTTGCAGGTAAATTTGGTTTTTCCTGAAAACGTACCCTCTACTCTGCGTCTGCACGGACTGCGTCTGCCCGTTACGCTTGGCGGTCCAGGTGAAATTTTGGACGCTGTCGGTCAAATAGTTCGCGCCCCAGGAAGTAGGTTGAACCTCCTTCTTACCCGTGTAGGCGGTGCCATCCATCGAAATGCCCCCCTTCCAGACTTTGTAAATCTTGCAGCGGGCCATGTCGTAGGCCACGTACATGGCCGTGTCCAGCGCCACGGTCAGCATCCTGGGCTTTTTGTCCAGCACCGAGCGGATGGTCCACACGTCGAGCGGACGCGGGTTTTCCTCCTCCCTGGCAGGAATACCCGCACTCAGAAAGCCTAGTACGAAAGCAAGAAATGTAAATCTGGAAAGGAATTTCATAGATGATTTGTCCTTTGTATTTAAAGACAGCATCTGTCAAGCTTTACCCTGATTGGGGAAGGGGCCGTTTTTGTTTAATTGTTGAAGGGTTGAAGGGTTTAACTCTCTTGACTTGAATTTTTTAAAAAACTAAGCAAATCAACAGCAATTAAACTTTTCAACACTTAAACCGTTCAACAATCTTCAATACTGTCCTTCCGTCACGCTCCAGCCGCCATCCACGGTCAGGACTTGTCCGGTAGTGAAGCGGGAAAAATCAGACATGAAATAGACCGCCGCCCCATCGAGGTCGTTGGGCTGGCCCATGCGGCCCCCGTCGAGGGGTTGTTTGGATTTGATAAAATCCTGAATGGCATCGTCTTCCGAGGCGCGTTTGGCCATCGGCGTGTCCACCAGGGCGGGGGCCAGCACGTTGATGCGGATGTTGTTTTTGGCGTAGTAGGCCGCCGTGGATTTGGTAAAACCAACCACCGCCGACTTGGCCGCCGCGTAGGCGTGGGTGGTGAAGTGCTGCGGTGAGGGCGATTCACCCAATACCGAACCCATGTTCAGGATCACGCCGCCCCGGTTCATGCCCATGAACGCTCGAATGGCCGCCTGGTTGGAGAGCATCAGGCTGGTCAGGTTGAGGTTGAGTGTGGTGTTCCAGCCGTCGAGCGTGAGTTCGTGCAGCGGGCCATCGCCGAACTTGCGGCCGCTACCGCCCGCGACGTGGTAAAGGCCGTCGAAACTTCCGAACTCGCGGACACAGAGTTGGATGGCTTTTTGGGCGGTTTGGGGGTCGGTGGCGTCACCCTGCTTGGCGACGGCGTTCTGGCCCAAATCCACTTCGGCCATCAGGCAGCTTTCGGGATTGCGCCCGATGACGACCACGCGGGCCCCGTTCTCCACGAATGCCTTCGCCGCCGAAAGTCCCAGTCCCGTTGTGCCGCCGATTATTACAATAGATTTATTGGTAAGCCACATGGAGTTTAGAGTCTATGAGTTTAAAGTTTAAAGTGTTCAAAATTTATGAGCTTTTCCGAGGGTCCGAGTTCATAACTCATAGACTTTAAACTTTTGACTTTGAACTTTAAACTCTTTTAAGCTACCGAACGCAGTAGCGACATCGACGACTTGTCGAATTGCTCACGGGCGTAGTCTAGCGAGAGAGTGAATTCTTTGGTGTCTTTGTTTGACGGTATTTCGAACATAGCGTCCGTCATAATGGATTCGCATATGGAGCGCAAACCCCTGGCACCCAGTTTATAAATCATGGCCTGATCCACGATGAAGTCGATAACATCTTCGTCGAAATGCAGCTCGACGCCTTCCATTCGGAACAGCTTTTGGTACTGCTTGACCAGGGCGTTTTTGGGTTCGGTCAGGATGCGGCGCAGGGTCTCGCGATCCAGCGGGTTGAGGTACGTCAGCACGGGCAGACGACCGATCAATTCGGGAATCAGGCCGAACGATTTCAGGTCCATGGCCGTCACGTAGCGCATTAGGTTGCCCTTGTCGAAGATTTCGATGATGCGGTTGTCGCCCGAAAAACCGATGGGACGGGTATTGATACGCTTGGCGATGTGCCGCTCGATGCCATCGAACGCGCCGCCACAGATGAACAGGATATTTTCCGTGTTCAGGGCGATCATTTTCTGGTCGGGGTGCTTACGCCCCCCCTGCGGCGGCACGTTCACGATCGATCCTTCCAGCAGTTTGAGCAAAGCCTGCTGCACGCCCTCGCCGCTCACGTCGCGGGTGATGGACGGATTGTCCGATTTGCGGGAAATTTTATCAATCTCATCGATATACACGATGCCCCGTTCGGCGGCTTCCACGTTATAGTCGGCGGCTTGCAGCAGACGTGTGAGGATGGTTTCGACGTCCTCGCCCACGTAGCCCGCCTCGGTGACGGTGGTGGCGTCGGCGATGCAGAAGGGTACCTGCAACACTTTGGCGATGGTGCGGGCCAGGTAGGTCTTTCCCGTCCCGGTTTCACCCGCCATGATGATGTTGGACTTTTCGATAACCACCTCGTCGTCTTCCTTGAACTGAGACAGTCGCTTGTAATGGTTATAGACCGCCACGGCCAGCGAGCGCTTGGCTTCTTCTTGCCCGATGATGTACTGCTCCATGAATTCCTTCATCGCCTGGGGCGGAATGAGGTTCAGCTTGGGCAGCTTCGACTTTTTGCCGTCTTTGTCTTTTTTGTCTTTGGGATTGAGTTCTTCCATTACCACCTGATTCCCCTGCGTGATGCAGTGGTTGCAGATGTGGGCGTCGATGCCCGACAACAGAAGTTCTACTTCATTTTTACGGCGTCCGCAGAACGAACAGGTTACTTGAGCCATTTATCAATTTTGAATGAGTGAATGAGTGAATGAGTGAATAACAAAAATGATGAATACTGAATATGAATTTCTTTTGACGACTCATTACCAATAATTTACACCTGAGTTATTTATTCAATCTCTTATTCAACGTTTTGGGAGTAGCTTTGGAAGCGACTACAAAGTTCAGTTTTTTTAAATCGTGAACCAAGTTGGGTATTTGGATAAGGAATAAAAAAACCGACAAGGTTCACGGATGAACCTTGTCGGTGAGCAAAGATATAGATGCAGATGCTTATTTTTCCTTGGACTTCTCGCGCATAAGTACCTCGTCGATCAGGCCGTATTCCTTGGCCTCCCCGGCGCGGAACCACTTGTCGCTGTCGGAATCCTTTTCGATGGTTTCGATGTCCTTGCCCGTGTGGTCGGCCAGGATTTCGTAGAGTTCCTCGCGGATTTTGACGATTTCGCGGGCCGTGATCTCGATGTCGGTCGAGCGTCCCTGCGCACCGCCCGAAGGCTGGTGGATCATCACCCGCGCGTGGGGCAGGGCCGAGCGCTTGCCCGCCGCGCCACCCGCCAGCAGCACCGCGCCCATGGAGGCGGCCAGGCTGGTGCAGACCGTCGCCACGTCGGGCCGCACGTACTGCATGGTGTCGTAAATGCCCAAGCCGGCGTAAACCGAGCCGCCGGGGCTGTTGATGTACATCAGCACGTCTTTTTTGGCATCGGCCGATTCAAGGAACAGCAACTGCGCCACCACGATGTTGGCGATGTTATCGTCCACTGCCGTTCCCATAAAGATGATGCGGTCGGCCATAAGGCGCGAGAACACGTCCACCTCGCGGAAGTTCATCGGGCGCTCCTCGATCACGGCGCGAGTCATGTTTTCGATGGTGTGGTTCATGTAGCCATCCACCGTCGAGCCGTTAATGCCCATGTGGTGTACGGCGTATTTTCTGAATTCTTTTCCGTAGTCCATTATTGGTTTGCGTTTTTTTTGAAAAAATTAAAAGGAAGAAAAGGGCTTTCCCCGGTTTCGGAATTTTTACACAACGAAAACGCCCGGGGCATAGTTTCGACCTACCAGAACCGGGCCATTCCCTTTCCCGATCGTCGGGTTGGCCATTTTTGACATCTTTGCTGGTCGGTACGTGCGACAAATTGTCGGGATTTGTGAAAAGCAACCGGGATTTTTCACTTCTTTAAGGACAAAGTCAGAATTTTGGCACCTGGAAAAGTAAGTTCCGCTTCAAATCTATCCCTTATGCCTAACATTCAGTACGTTACCGATAGTCAGGGAAAACCGCTTTACGTACAAGTACCTGTAAAAGAATATGAAAAACTCCTCGCCGATGCCGAAGAGCTATCGGATATTTCGGCTTACAAAAAAGCAAAGAAGAACGCCGGCAAAGCTATTCCGTTCGAGGAGGCGTTTCAGGAAGTAGAAGCCTATCATCGTGACCAAACTTCGTGATGTACAAGGTCGTAGTCACGGAATACGCCATTCGGCAACTCCCGCCTGCATCAGGGAATCGGGCAGCGGAAAAGCAAATTCCACGAATGGGTGCGGACGGAGGGCGGAGCGGGAGCGGATTAGGTTTTGATTTTTTTGCAAATCGCAGATTTGCTGTATATTGTGCCACCAGTTGCAAGCTGGCGGTAGCGAGGGTAGCGAAGAATAGTTGTGCGCGAAGAACTTTAAGAACACAAAAAGTACGGCGGCAAAAGTACAATGGAAAATTAGGATAGTACCACAAATATTTAAAAAATACTGCAATTGCGTATATACGAAAGTTAAGCAAAATTGGGCGGAAGAAATGGCCCAAAATTGAGTCGAAAAGCAGGGCAAAGTGCTGGCAAGGCCAGTGGGAGGCGTTGTGCAAATGGAGATTTGCGGAAAGCATTCGCTTTCAAAGCTAATCGCTTAAACAACGCCTTTTTAAGTTAGTGAAATATATTGACAAAGTCAAGTTTCCGTTATGATTTTGCTACGACTAATTTGCTGGTTCCTGAAAAACAACTTCGTCAATCACGGATTGACGCAATAATTTTTCAGGTTTTGGGTCATTACTTCGACGCTCAACTTCGCTTAACTGTCGGTTTGGCAAAATTTGTTTCGTTTCACTCACAAACTTCGCCAAGCCGACGGACGTTGTGCGTCATGCGGCAAGACATTTCAAAATTATACTTTACTACATAATCCTTGTAAAGTGACAAAACAAAAAATAACATTCAAAATTATATTTTATGATTTCAAAACTATTCACATCAATCATTCTGATTTTCTTATCAGTACTTTTTTCTATAACAACTTTTGCTCAAACTAAAAAAACATCATCATACAAACCCAGACAAACATTTAAAGATTGTCCTGATTGCCCTGAGATGGTTGTGATACCTGCAGGTGCCTTTATGATAGGTTCACCGGAAAATGAAAAAGGACATTATCCTGAAGAAGGACCTCAACAGAAAGTAAATATCAAAGAATTTGCTGTTGGCAAATTTGTTATTACAAAAGGACAATGGGTTGTTTTTGTTAATGAAACTAAAAGACCAGCAACCGGGGGATGCTCATGGGCTGCTTTACCGGGAGACACAGGTAAACCTTGGTATCCCAACCCTGCTGCTAACTGGAATAATATCGGATTTATGCAAGAAACCAGTCATCCAGTAGTTTGTATTACATGGTATGATGCTCAAGATTATGTGACTTGGTTAAGTAACAAAACAGGCTTCACTTACCGCCTTTTATCGGAAGCGGAATGGGAATATGCTGCACGAGCCGGAACAACTACTGCATATTACTGGGGTGATTCAGCAAGTCACGAATATGCGAACTATGGTGTAGATACAACGTGGGGTATTGGGTTAGCTAAAGGTCGTGATAAATGGATGAGTACATCTCCTGTGGGTTCATTTCCACCAAATGCATTTGGTCTGTATGATATGTTTGGGAATGTAAACCAATATCTAGCGGATTGCTTTGAAGGGTCTTACACTAACATCCCAACAGATGGTTCTGCATATAAAACAGACGTTCAGTTGAAGATGACAGGAGACTTGTCATCGATGAACGGAACGAACTCTTGCTCGTACAGGATGGTCAGAGGCGGCAACTTTGGCGACCCTCCACAGTTCTTACGTTCCGCATTCCGTAGTTGGACTCCTGGACCAGGAGCAACAATAAAAAGTTATAGTAGTTCTGCTTTAGGTTTTCGTGTTGCAAAAACGCTTTAGAAAAATTAAAGAAACATTTACTTTTAGAATAAGCACGAACGCACAACATCAGGTTTGGCAATAGGCTGGCTGACGGAAGAACAATCGGCTACAAATCAATATCAGCAATAGTTCCAGCGGGACGTTAGTAATTTAGCTTTTAGTAATTTACTTCACCCTCGCTGCCGCCAGTTTGCAACTGGTGGCCTCACTGCTCGGCCTGGAATCCACTTCCCTCAGCGAAACCGAATGGCTCCGCCGCGACAACGAAGCCCTCCGCCACGAAAACGCCCGCCTGCACCAGGAAATCGGGCAATGGAAAAGTAAGTTTCACGAATGGGTGCGGAGCGGGAGCGGATTGGGTTTTGATGTTTTTGTAAGTCGCAGATTTGCTGTATATTGTGCCACCAGTTGCAAGCTGGCGGTAGCGGGGTCACTCGAAAAAATTGAGACTTGCTTTATATTGTGTTGTGAATTTTGAACAGTCAATGGCAGAGCGTATCCACAGAACATTGGGGAGTATCAGGAGTCCTTTTAATGCATTAAACCTAAATTCAGAAAAATAAA
>JBBSKK010000134.1:0-7657 GCA_038256395.1 Cytophagales bacterium
GGCGGCACGTTCATCGAGTTGCTGGGCGGCAAAACCGGACTGGCTTGGGTGGATGCCGTGGCGGCGCAGTTCGAACACCCCGAGTGGCACGGTTTCTCTTTTTACGATTTTATTTTTCCCCTGTTCCTTTTTCTGGCGGGTACTTCGCTGCCTTTCAGCCTGAACTCAGGGCTGGTCAAAGGCTTTACCAAAAGCGCCCTGCTCCGCAAAGTTTTCAAGCGAATGCTGGTCTTGATTCTTCTAGGAATTTTGTACAAAAATGCGCCCGTCGATATTTTCGATCCGGCCCACATTCGCTATGGTTCAGTGCTGGGCCGCATTGGCCTCGGTACGTTTATCGCGGCAGTCCTTTACCTGAATTTTTCCAGAAATCAGCGGCTGTACATCGCTTTTGGCGTTTTAATTGTCTATTTTTTGGCGGTGAAGTTCATTCCCGTACCCGGCTTCGGCGCGGGCGACCTTTCGTTCGAGGGCAACTTAGTTGGCTGGTTCGACCGCCACTTCATGCCGGGGCGGCTTTTGCAAAAAACCTACGACGAACTGGCCCTGCTCACCCAGCTTCCGGCGGCCTGTCTGGTCATTTTCGGTACTTTGGCGGGCGATACGCTGCGGGACGATACGACTTCCTCCACCAAATTACGGCGGATGCTCCTCTTCGGAGCCATCGGAATAGTAGCCGGACTGCTTTGGAATTTCGTCTTCCCCATCAACAAGCACCTTTGGTCCAGTTCCTTCATTCTGCTTACCGCCGGGATAGCTTTCTGGTCGCTGGCACTTTTTTACTGGATCATCGACGTGTTGGGATTCGTGCGGTGGTCCTTCTTCTTCCGCGTCATCGGCATGAATTCGCTGGTGATGTACCTGGCCTACCGCTTCATCGACTTCGACGAAACCTCACGGCTACTATTTTCGGGGATTTACGGACATCTGGACGAAAACTGGCACAGCGTGTTCAACGCGCTGGGCGGGTTGCTGGTGGCGTGGCTGTTTTTGTATTTTTTGTGGCAGAAGAAGGTGTTTGTGAAGGTGTGAGGGGCTAAAATAAACCGCGAGGACGCAAAGACACCAGGAAAACCCTAGCGTCTCTGCGTCCTCGCGGTTAAAAAAAACTACGCAACCTTACTTCTTCGGACTCCCACCCATCGAAGCGGGCGCGTTGTCCTTCTTAGGCCCTTCCTTCCGAACCTTCTCAAAATCTCCGGCTTTGATGACCGTGATTTTATCATAGTCGATGTACTTGGCGGCGGCGGCTTTGACAGCAGCGGGCGTGAGGGCTTCGACTTTTTTCTCGAAATCGGCGTCCCAATTCATCGTGCGGTCGAGGTAGAGGTTGTTGCTGAGCGTCCCGGCCAGGGCGGCGTCCTGCGCGCGGCTGACCTGCCGCTGCTGTAGGTAGCCCGACTTGGCGGCTTTCAACTCGTCGGCGGTGAAGCCTTCCTTCACGGCTTTCTCAATTTCCTCCTTGAAGGCTTGCTCCAGCTTCTCGGCGTTCTGCGGCGCGTAAATGGCGTAGGCCAGGAAGCTGCCGTTTTTGTCCAGCGAGCTGGCGTTGAACTGCGAACCAACGCCGTAGCTCAGACCGTCTTTCTGGCGGATGCGCGTCGCTAGGCGCGAGTTGATGAAGCCGCCGCCCAGCATAAAGTTGGCCATCACCAAAGCGGGATAGTCGGCGTCGCTGTCTTGCAGCGGCATATTCAGGCCCGCCACGAACATCGAGTTCGCCTTGTCCGGCGTCTCGAACGACTTGTTTTGCGCTTTTACTGACTGGTAGGGCGACGCAATACGCGTGAACGGCTTAGCGCTTTTCCAGGTGCCAAATTGGTTGTCGATAATTTTCTGGATTTCGTCCTTATCAAAGTCTCCCACAACGGCGATGGAGGAATTGTTGGCGCCGTAGAAATCTTTATAAAACTGCTTTACCTGGTCGATGGTGGCGGCTTTTAGCTCGGCCACGTCCTCGTCGAAGGTGGCCACGTAACGAATGTCGCCTTTGGGGTAGGGCGAGGTCACGCGGCGGAACTCGTTGATGGCGATGGCCTGCGGCTCGCTGCGCTGAGACTCGATTTGGGCCAGTTCTTCCTGCTTCAGCTTCTCGAATTCGCTGGCGTCAAACGACGGCGTTTTCAGCACATCGGCTATCAGTTTCAGCACGGCGGGCAGGTTTTCGCGGGTCGTCTCGACGCTAACACCAGCTTGGTTGTTGCCGCCGAAGAAGTTCACGCGGGCGTTCAGGCGGTCGAACTCGTCCTTGATTTCCTGACGGGTTTTGTCCTTGGTGCCTTTGTTCAGCATGGAGGCCGTCAGGCTGGCGATGGTGCTTTTGTTCATCAGGCTTTTTTCATCGCCCAGCCGGACCGTCATACGGGCGGCCACCACATTGCCGCGCGTTTGCTTGGGCAGCAGGGCGACTTCAATCGTGCCGGGTTTTTCAAGACGCGTCGTGCGGCTCTCGATGTTTTCGGGCGAGGGGTCGAAGGCTTCGCCCTGCGCCATTGCGGCTTCACCTTTGTAGTCCTTCACAAGGGCCATCACGTCCGGTGCCTGGGGTACTTCGGTGCGGTCGGGGTTGGCGGTGGGAATGAAGGTACCCACGGTACGGTTGGAAGGCTTCAAATACTGCTGCGCCACGCGGAAGACATCGTCGGTGGTCACCTTTCGGACCTGATCGCGGAAGAGGTAGGCCAGCCGCCAATCGCCCACGGCGATGTACTCGCTGATGCCCAGCCCAACGCGCTCGGAGCTGCGGAATTGCAGATCCCAGTTTTTGAGGATGGCTGCTTTGGCCCGCTCCACGTCCTCGCTCGAAGGCTTTTTCATGGCGGCGGAATCCAGCGTGGCCAGCATGGCGGCGCGGGCTTCGTCCAGCGAATTTTCCTTTAATACCTCGGCCCCGAAATAGATAAAGCCGGGATCGTGCAGCGCAAAGCCGAAGCCGTACTGGCTCGATGCTTTCTTGGTGTCCACCAGATTTTTGTAAAGGTTCCCGTTGGGTTCGGCGGTCAAAACCTCTACCAAAACATCCATAGCCGGATAATCGGGATGCGAGCCGGGCATGATGTGGTAGGCGCAGGCAACCATCTGCACATCGCCGGTGCGGCGCACAGCGGCGAAGCGCTCGCCGTCCTGCACGGGTTCCACGGTGTAGCTGACGGGCAGTTTGCGCCTGGGCTTGGGGATTTTACCAAATTTTTCCTGAATGATCGCCAGCGTTTTACCTTCGTCAATTTTCCCCGAAACGGTGAGTACGGCGTTGTCGGGCTGGTAGTATTTTTGGTAAAAGGCTTTGAGATTGTCGATGGGGACGTTCTCGATGTCGGAGCGGTTGCCGATGGTGGTTTTGCCGTAGTTGTGCCACTCGAAGGCGGCGGAGGCCACGCGCTGCAACAGCACCCGGAACGGACTGTTCTCGCCCGACTCGAACTCGTTGCGCACCACGCTGAACTCACTTTCCAAATCCTTCTTGGCGATGTAGGAATTCACCATGCGGTCGGCTTCCAGGTCGAGCGCCCATTTCAGGTTCTCGTCCGTGGCCGAGAAGGTCTCGAAGTAGTTGGTGCGGTCGTACCAAGTGGTACCATTGGGCCGCGCGCCGTGTTCCGTCAGTTCCTGCGGAATGTTGGGGTGGCCGGGCGTGCCTTTAAACACCATGTGTTCCAGCAGGTGCGCCATGCCCGTTTCGCCGTAGCCCTCGTGCCGCGAACCGACGAGGTAGGTGATGTTGACGGTCGCCGTGGGTTTCGACGGATCGGGAAACATCAGGACTTTCAGCCCGTTGTCCATCTGGTACTCGGTGATTCCCTCCACCGAGGCTATTTTCTTCATGCCCTTTGGCACGTCTTGGGCCAGGAGACCCGGAGCAGCCAGCAAAACCGACAGGCCCGCGGCGGCTATTCGGTTGGTAGTAAGGTAACGTTTCATTATTTTCATGGGAGAATGATTTGTTCGTTTAAAAGTAATCCAAAAAATGGCTGACACCGTTTCAGCCCCGTAAATTTCTTGACAGACGGTTCGTAAAGTTTAGGAATGGCGTGTTTTGTCTCAATTTTCTGGCTGGCAAACGAATGTTTGCGCCGAAGTGACGTTCTTGTAAAAAAGTTTCTTGTAAAAAAACCAGTAGCACCCTGACATGTTCCTTAAAAGCCTTGCAAAAATTGGCCTCTTTCTCCTGATCCTGAGTTCAACCGCTTGCTTCCGACCCAATATTCCCATCTCCACTGGGACGGTCTATCCCATCGACGTATTTATGGAAGGCCAGAAGCCTGACCGCCCTTACTCCGAAATCGAGTGGGTCAGCATCAGCCAGGACGACACGCTGAGTGTCCAACAAAAGGCTCCCAGCCGGGGCATGACGAGCCGGGGTAACGACGCCCAAACCAAGGAAGTCCTCACCGCCCGCCTTGTCCTGAAAGCCCAGAAACTAGGCGCCGACGCGATCATGAAGGTAAATTACCAATACTACACTTCCGCCACAATGGAAGGCTTCACGATGAAAGGGCTGGCCATTAAGTATCGGGGGGATTGAAATTAATTAGTGAATTATTGAATGTGGGAATTAGTGAATATTGCTTTCGCCAGAATCCCTTTATTCCACATTCAATAATTCCAAATTAAAACCCCTACCGCTTCGACGTTAGCCTAGACGCTGGTTCAACCATTTCATTCGGTAACTTAATCTCCGGCTTCGCCAGCGCTTTGAAGCGATTGAAACTGTGGGTAAACTGCATACTGACACCGCCCGTGGTAATGGCGTTGTTTAGCAACAGCGCGTTTTGGATGTTACGGTTGTAGGCTTTCAGGCGGACGTTACCGCTTTGGGCCAGCCAGTATTCTATGGTCCATTCGCCCAGCAGACTTGTGGCGTTAAACTGTGTGGCACCCGCCTGGGTGGTGCCGTAGGCAAAACGTCCGTCGCGGGTAATGCGGAAACGGTCGTTGAGGAAGCGGTAGGAAAGCCGGAGTTGTAGGTTGTTCAAGGTACTTTGATCCAGCGACAAGCCGGAAACGCCCACTTCCAGATTCTCGTCCAGCGTCGAGGCCCAACGGCTGATTTGGTTGGACACTAGTTCGCTCACGCTATTGCCCAGCAAAGTGGCCCCCTGGTTGGTTTCTCCCAAAAGCCCATCCTGTGGACTGAGCAGTTGGTTGAACAAAATCAGACTACTGACCTGACGGCTCAATTCCTGCTCGTTGCTGCGCAAGCGGTTCTCGAAGGCCGCCACAGCCGAGCGGTACTCGCCGGAGGACGGGTACTGCTTCACCGCCAGATTATAGCCAATCGTCGGCGTCATCAAACGATCGGTGAGCGCGATCGTGACTTCTACCGGGTAGCGGCGTGTGAGTTCGCTGCTGTTGCCGGTGGCTTTGCTCAGCTCGGAAAGTTCGGGCAGCACGGCCAGTGAAGTCAATTGGGTGTAGCTGGCCTGTACGTTCAGCAGGGCGTCGTAGGGGTCGCCCGACCAGGTGATGCGGCTACCGGGGTTGATCGTAAATTTCTTGTTCAGCGCGTTTTGGAAGGTGAAGGTGTAATCGCCGCGCTCTATTTCGTAGTTGCCCGTCATCGTGAAGTCGCCCTTCGTATCGACTTTCATGTTCAGAAGTCCCCTTCCGTAGGCTTTGATGATGTCCCCGGCCTGGCGGTCGAGTTGGATTTCGCAGTAAGCATCGGGCGTGATGTTAAAATTGAAATCCATTTTTACCCCGCCCAGGCTGGCAATTTGGCGGGCTACGCCCTCGGCTTCCAGGCTGTCTTCGATTATTTTTTTGCTCACAAATTGAATATAATCCTGCGTGGCCACCTCAGTCGGCCCGTCGAGCGGAATGAACATCCGCGTTCCCTTGTTGCTGGTGACGGCGGCCGTAATTTCGAGGTTGTCGATCGGGCCCGTCAGGCTGGCCTTGCCCGTCACGTAGGCCGTACCGTAGAATAGGTCGTTGTCTTTTTCGGTGGTGTTCAGGATTTTAAAATTGCGCAGATCGGCGTTGAAACCCAGCGAAAAATCCCGGAAGCTCCGGTGGCGGACGCTGCCGCTGACCGAAGCCGTGTTGCCCTCTTCATCCTTCACGACCATGTTTTGAGCCGAAATTTCGTTCGCGCTGAACGTGACCAAATCGCTGAACGACAGCATCGACCGCAGATAATCGAACCGCAATCTCCCGTTTTCCACCTTGACCTGACCATTTACGACCGGGTGTTTGGGCGTGCCGCTGACCTTCAACGCCCCGTCCACCCGACCACTCACGTCGGTAACGAGTTGCTCGCTAAATGGCTCGATCATTTTCAACTCCGAGCGGTCGAAGATAGCCGTCAGGTCGAGCGAGTTTTCTGTTTTTTCGGGGTTGAACGTGCCGTTGACGGCAAATACCCGCGCCTGATTACGGTCCAGGTGAGCTTCCAGGTTGAACTGCTCGATCAATTCGTCCCATTCGCCCCTTCCGCTCATGTTGCCCAGCCGGGTATTGTCATAACTCAAATTCTGAACGCTGAAATGCCCGTTTACCTCGCTCAGGTTAGCTCGATCGCGCAAATTGGCGGCGGCATCCATGACGCCACCCAACTTGGTTTCCAGTACCGGATTGAGCGTGGCCAGTTGCAGGTTATCTATTTCAAATAAAAGATTTCGGCTGGAATCGGCGTACATTTCGCCATCCAGCGAAACCCGCTGCTTGTCATGAACAAGGGCCAGGTTTTCGAACGTGGTTTTCTGATTGATTACGGAAATAAGATTATTGGGATTGACCTCCCAAACTTCATCCAACAGCACGAGGTTCGACTTAGTCAGGTGCAGGTTCAAACCCGAGGACACGAAGCGAATATCGCCGTTCAGGTTGGCTTCGTTAGTAGTTTCCACCTGGTGGATATCGCCAGTAAAGTGAATGTGATCCTCCTCCCAGGCCGCTTCGATGCTCAGCCGTTCGGTCGGAGTTAAAACACTGATTTTATGCTCTTTTGAGGTAACTAGCGCCGAGGCCAACACTTCGGCGTTGTTCACGAACTTGGAGGTAGTGACGTCCAGTTCATTCCCTGAAAAATGCGCGTCGTCCACCTGAATGCTGTCGGCGCGGGCGTTCAGCGTGATGAACGCCGTGTTGCCCATCCGCAACACGCCCTCGGCGTGGCTTTGGGGCGAAATGTAGGTATTAGGCCGCAGGAATTCCAGCAGCGGCGTCAGGTCGTGGCCGTCCACTTCGTAGTTAATTGTATAAAGCCGGGGCGTCACCGTCTCGGCTTTTTGGGCGTAATAAGCATTTCGTTCCGCCTCGTCGCCCATGAAGTAAAGCTGGTATTCTTTAAGCAACCGATTCAAGTCGTCGCCCGCTTCGCTCAGCACAAAGTCCCCGTTCAGGTAGGCCGACAGGGCGTCGCTCTGGATTTCGATGGTACGCTCGCTGGCGATTTGGGAGGAGGTTATCAGTAAACTATCCAGCAGCAAAGTCCGCTGATTTTCCGGCGTGCGTAAAGATGTGTTGTGAAAAAAGGCGCGTCCCACCAGTTCATCGCCGGTGTTGCCTTCGACCTGCGCGTCGATGCGGGTGCCGATGGAAAATGGTTGTTTGGAAAAACCCAATTCCATGAGATTGGCTTTTTCCAAAACACCCTGCAAATCGAAGCGGTTTTTTGGATTGGAAAGGTCGATTTCTCCGTCGAGAATAAACGTCA